>CALFPA010000070.1 GCA_937919825.1 uncultured Spartobacteria bacterium
GCTCGCCAAGAAAAACCTTCCGCCCATTTAAAAACCGGCAGCCCATCTGCACCCCCATCTTCGCCAGCACTGCACTCTGCCGGATCGCATGCTCCACGATTCCCCCGGAATCCGCCTTACAAACATAGAGACTTTTTTTCATCAAGGTTTGTTCGCAGTTACTGGCTTTCGATCAGCTTTCAACAAGTTTTTTTCATTTTTCGCCCCAAGATTTAACAGGCAGCGAAGTTTGAGCTGGGAAAAACTTGTTATTGAGAAAACTTCCACTATCCGTCCACGGCCTCCAACTGGCGTTTAAGTGATATCAATCTATCAAGAATTTCAGGCTGCTCCTTGGCCTCACAGAGCGGTGCAAGCTCTTGTTGGATATAGCTCCAATCCATCTTTGACGGGCCTTGGCGCACAATCACACCCCGCACATCATGCCAATCGATATCCCGATTGGCAAAAGCCTTCATGACAACCAAATCCTCCGCTGTGCAAATACGAACGGCACAGCCTGTCTCTGGTTCGATCGTTACTGATCGATCCACCACACATTCTTCAAAGGGCAAAGCAGCAAGTGCGATATCGATACCCACGCCAGACGAGTGCTTGATAAGTAAAACCCGGTTCTGCAAAGCGAAACCTTTCGTATCTGGAATGCGGCCGGCGTAGTGCCGCAACAACTCATCAACAAAAACTTCTTCTTCGCCAAAACCAGTCAGCAGAGAAAGGTCGACATCCATCGTCATCCTCGGTTCTCCCCAATGCTGCACGGCAAATCCCCCGATCACACAAGATCGCCAACCCCGATGTTTGCAGAAATTATCCAACTCCGTAGCGATCAGTGACAGCTCATTCATAGTGTTCGCAACTTTCGAAAGTGCCGCTGCTGTTCCACCAAACCAGACCATGGGCGGGGTGGATGCTTGGGCAAGGCGGCAAGCACCGCACCAGTAAAAAACTTCATCGCCCTCGCAGTATCAGCAAGCCGGATGTCCTGGTCCCGCACCTCTTGCAACATGGATTCTGCTTTGCCCCACTGAACGGCTCTAAGTTTTATTAACTCTTTGCTTTGATGATTCATAAATCAACTATTTTTTAATAAATAAGACATAAAGAAGCCATTCACAGCAGCCAAGGCCGATAGTCGCACTCGTAGACCAGATCTTTGGGGCGCTCCCCAATTTTCCGCGCCGGATTTCCTGCCACAATCGCATAGGGATCAACATTTTTTGAAATAACAGCCCCAGAGCCGACGACCGCGCCTTCGCCAATGGTGACTCCCGGCAAAATAATGGCCCGATACCCGATCCACACGCGGTCGCCAATCACTACATCTCCCCCACGGTCTTCAAATGTTGCCGACCTCGGATCATGTCCCAGCGTCAAAATTGTCGCTTCCGGTCCGATCGAGACATTCCTTCCTGTCCGAATAGAAAATTTTCTCCCATCAAGGAGACACCCGAAATTAATGACATTCCGCTCGCCAAGAAAAACCTTCCGCCCATTTAAAAACCGGCAGCCCATCTGCACCCCGGACTTCGCCCCCAACTTCCCAAGCCAACCCCGCAAATAAAACTCCCGCACCCGCCGCGACGGAAAATTCCCAATCCAATAATTGAATCCGTAAGCCAAAACTGTCCCAGCAAAAATTGGAACATTCATTCTTAAAAATCCACTCGAAGAATTCAAAAATTAGAAAATGGGGCATCCCAGACTCTCGGCAAATCTGCTGTTTTTTTAAATGCACATATTTGCCGATACCCCATCTTGTTTGCCATTTTTTTAATCAGAGATTTTGCTGGCTGATATTTGTCCAAAGAAAATTCCTGCATGAAGCCGGAAAGATTTCTGTTGATGAAGCGGATCACTTTTTTGACATGTTTGTCGGCACAATCATCAAATAGAAGAATGCCACCTATTTCCAATATTTTTATGGAGTAAAACATGTCGATGAAAACATTTTCAAAAATATGATAACCATCAATATAGATTATATCGTAGCGCTTCCCTTCTTCTGTCAACTTGGGCAAAATCAAATCACTGGAGCCACCATAAAAGTGAAATTTTTGTTCAAGCCCAATTCTTCCAACAATTTCAAGCCCTGCAAAGTCGAAGCTCTCTTGTCCAGGATCAATTGCGGAGTGTGCAAATTCGGTATCGGGATGAACATCGGAAAGACTTCTGAGCATGGTTACAGCCGACCCACCATAAGCCAAGCCCACTTCAAGAGTTTTTCGTGGCTTTTTGTCTAAGATGATATTTCGAATTGTGAGAAGATTGTTAATGGATGAAAGCCCTGTTGCATTTACGACAGCTCCGCTTCTGCCTATGGTTTTTCCCGTTCTATAAAGTTCAGAAAGCTCTGCTTGATATGAAATTTTGTTATTTCCCATATTTTTAAAGATATACATTAGCATTTACTTAACCGATTTCGGCAATCTTGACAATTCCATAATCCTCGAAGATACCCTGCTGCATAGCCTTTTAGTCCATTCCACTTAGTGATATATTCAAAAGTCAGCATTTTAATCAACGCATATTTTTCACCAAGCGCAACAAGTCGCCCAGTAGCATCTCTGAGTTTGAAAGCTCTCAAAAACACCAGAAGAAATCCCATAACCAATAAAGGAATTCCGACCCATTTTGAACCCACTATGTTGAATATGGCCCCGGAGAGAAGAAAAATAATCTCAGCAAACAACCGAATGCAGTTAAGAAAAAAATCTTTAAGCCATATCCCTGCTTCACCTGCGCCGAAGAAATTGCGGCGAGCCTCCTTGGCATAACTTTTTAGTGTCGAGTGACGCCCCCACTTCACGCGAGGCACCGGGGTAGCTGCTGTTTTTCGTGCGACCTTGTGGAGGAGCAAAGCTAACACCATATCATCAGCAGCCAGAGTGAGATCTTGCGGATAGCCTCCGATGCGCTTCCATAAGTCACGCGTGTAAGCAATCGAGCGCGAGGAAGCGTGCGACTCTGGCGTGGCGATGAACTTTGTAGAGGTTAGCCATGCAGCTTCGACTTTTCCCCAACCTTGTAAGGCTGACTCATCGATTTCCCAACTCCCCATCACAGCCTCCACCTCAGGATCCTTCAACATCGGCGACACCAACTCCTCGATCCAATTCGGATGCCACTCACACCCCACATCGGTGGAAACAATCAAATCATAACTCGCATGCTGTATCGCAACATCCCGCCCCCGAGCCACATTACAGCCCACTTCTTGAAAAACTTGAATTGGGATAGGACTCTCATTTGCAGTTTGCTCTACCAGATATTCCCATGTCCCATCCTTGGAACCACCATCGACAATAACAATTTCGCAAGGAGGTAAAGTTTGGATTTTTATCTGTTCAAAAAACTCCCCACACCCCTTCCGATCATTAAGGACCGTTGTAACAAGTGAGATTTTAGCCATTACTATATATGTTTTGATATTTTAAATATCTTAATAAATTAATTACCATATATTTAGAGTTTTAGAATAGAGTATAATTTTGATCGCAATCGAGAGGTTTTTTGTTCCGTAAATACAGAGACAAACCAAGCAAAAACAATCGCAAAAGCAAAGACAACCGCAAACCAAATCAGCCCCACCGCCCCAAATGGAATCTTAATCCCATACCCGGTTAACGAAAACGCCGCCGAGACAACCAACATCAGCACAGGAAAATGAATCAAATACACCGAATACGAAAAGTCAGCCAAATACGCCGAAGACTTCGACCAAACCCACCGCCTCGAACCCTTGGCCGATGAGGCAAGCACCAAAGCAAACGCCACCCCCAGCAAATACTGCCATCCATTGGGCACCTTCAAAACCTCCGCCCGAGCCACAAGCAAGATTGGAATCAGAAAGCATGCTGCCAACCACCAAGGCGGCACACGCATCGTCCACAAAGAGGCTGCAACTCCTAGCAGCCAAACCCCGAAGAAAATCAAAATCTCCCAAGTTAAAAACCAGCACAGCCCTGCTACCGCGAGCAAACAAACAAACGCGCTCAAAGCGCGTGTGACGAGTAACGAGTAACTGGTTGCGGGTGTCGGCGCCTCCGCCGCGCCAGCGGGGC
>CALFPA010000071.1 GCA_937919825.1 uncultured Spartobacteria bacterium
CTGTCGGGCCGTTTTGGTTCACTGTTCGACCTCAGTGTTTGGAGATTCTTCTCCTATGGTTGATTTATCGGCAGGCCTCGCGAAGACCTTTAGAAATATTTTTGAGAGGACCTAAAAAATCGCCCGCAACCTCGCAATGTGTGCAGAGGCAGGTTCTGGGCTCCCCTTGGGCGGGTCGCCTGTGCTACTGGGCGCGGCTCATCAAACGAACAGGCCGATGGGGATGGAGGAGAAAAGCGCTCGCTCGTCGGCGACAGCGAATTCCTCGCCAGCGGGCATTTCGAGGGAGCGGCCGTTGGGGAGGACGAATTCGAGGATCAACGGGCGGTTGCCGGGATTTTTTTTCACGGCGGCAAGGATTGTTTGCAGGGCGGGTTCGTCGAGGCGTTCGCGGGCGAGGCGAAGGCGAACGGGTTTGACCGAGACTTTGGGTTTGAGCGCAGCGACGGCTCCGGCGGTGGCGCGGATGGCTTCGTCCTTGCGGGTGATGCGGGTGTTGATGCTGACGGCTTTTCCCGCGACGAGGAGTTCGGCGTTCTTGGCGAAGGTTTCGTCCCACGCGGTGATCTCGAGCGTGCCGGTGAAGTCTTCCAGGAAGAGGACGCCGAAGGGTTTGCCGTCCTTGCGCGAGAAGCGTTTTTCGACTGTGGAGACGAGGCCGGCGAGCTTGAAGGTGCCGTTCTCGGCAGCCTCCTTGGCTTGGGCGATGGTGTTGTATTTTCCCGAATCAAATTGCCCGGCGTAGGCGTCGAGAGGGTGTCCGCTCACGAAATAGCCAAGGAGTTCCTTTTCGTAGCCGAGGGTTTCGGCCTGGGGCCACGGCTCGATCTTCGAGGATTTGCCGGATTTTTTGGTCGGCATCAGCGGCTCTTCGCCGAACAGGGAAACTTGGCCGCTGGCTCGGTCGCGCTGAATCGAGGCGGCGGAGGCGATGGCGGACTCGATGCAGGAAAAAAGTGCGGCGCGGTTTTTGTCGATGCCGTCGAAAGCGCCGCATTTCACGAGGCTCTCGAGAATTTTGCGGTTCACCGTGCGCGAGTCGAGGCGCGAGCAGAAATCCTCGATGGATTTGAAGGGGCCGTTTTTCTGCCGCTCGGCGATGGCGGATTCCATCGCGCCGGCGCCGACATTTTTGATCGAGGCCAGGCCGAAGCGGATGCCGGGGCCGCTGGCTTCGGGTGAGAATTTGAGGTCGCTCGTGTTGATGTCCGGCGGGAGGACGGGGATTTCCATGCGACGGCACTCGGCGATAACGACAGCGAGGCGATCCACATCGCCAGCGTCGAAGGTGAGCATGGCGGACATGAACTCGCGAGGGTAATGGGCCTTCAGCCAAGCGGTCTGGTAGGAAATCCAGCCGTAGGCGGCGGAGTGGGATTTGTTGAAGCCGTATTGCGCGAATTTTTCGATGAAGCCGAAGATGGCGTCGGCGACTTTCGGCGGAATCTGGTTTTTCGTGCCGCAGCCATCGACGAAACGCTGGCGCTCCTTGGCCATTTTCTCGGCATCCTTTTTTCCCATCGCGCGGCGCAGCAGGTCGGCCTCGCCGAGCGAGTAGCCCGCGAGCACGCTGGCGGCGAGCTGCACCTGCTCTTGATAAACGATGATGCCGTGCGTTTCGGAGCAGACTTTTTCCAAAAGAGGGTGGAGGTATTCGACTTTTTTCAGGCCCTTCTTGCGCTCGATGTAGTCGTCGATGAATTGCATCGGACCGGGGCGGTAGAGCGCGCCGATGGCGATGATGTCCTCGATGGAGTGGACATCGAAGCGTTTGCAGCAATTCGTGATGCCGGCACTTTCCATCTGGAAGACGCCGAGGGTTTCGCCACGGTTGTAGATGTCGAACGCGGCTTGGTCGTCCTGCGCGATAGCGTCGAAATCAAAATCCGGCGTGTGGAGTTTGATGAGCCGAACGGCCTCCTGCATGATTGTGAGGGTCTTCAGACCGAGGAAGTCCATCTTGAGCATGCCAAGATCGGTGAGCGGGCCCATGGCGTATTGGGTGACGACTTCGTTCTCCTTGCCGCGGCAGAGCGGAATGAACTCGTCGAGCGGACGGTCGCCAATGACGACGCCGGCGGCATGGATGCCGGTATTGCGGCTGAGGCCCTCGAGCACGGTGGCGTAGTCCCAGAGCTGGCGGACGGCGGGCTCGTTGTCGATTGCGGCCTGGAGTTCTGGGTTTTTGGCGCGGGCCGAGTCGAGGTCGATGTTCAGCTCGTTCGGGATCATTTTGGCGAGCCGGTCGCCATCGCCGTAGCTCCAACCCATGACGCGGGCGACATCGCGCACGACACTCTTCGCGCCGAGCGTGCCGAAGGTGACGATCTGTGACACGGCGCGCTCGCCGTATTTTTGCCGGACATACTCGATCACCTCGCTGCGGCGATCCATGCAGAAATCGACATCGATATCGGGCGGGCTCACCCGCTCGGGATTGAGGAAGCGTTCGAAAATCAGGCCGAAGCGGAGCGGGTCGATATCGGTGATTCCTAGCACATACGCGATGATCGAGCCCGCCGCCGAACCGCGCCCTGGACCGACGGGGATGCCTATTTGTTTCGCGTGGCGAATGAAATCCCAGACGATCAGAAAATAGCTGGTGAAACCGGTTTTTTCGATCACGGAAAGTTCGTAATCGAGGCGCTGGTTCAACTCCGGCTCGGACTCGACGCGACCGCCGTAGCGATTGTTGAGACCCTCGCGGCAGAGATCGCGAAGATATTGCTCGCGGGAGCGGGTGTCGGGCGCATCGAAGCTCGGGTATTTCGGAACACCGAACTCCATTTTAAAATCGCAGCGCTCGGCGATGCGGAGCGTGTTGTCGCAAGCCTCGGGCAGCTCGGCAAAAAGCGCGCGCATTTCCTCGGGAGACTTGAAGTAAAGCTCCGGGCTGTAGCGCATGCGTTTTTCATCCACCACATTCGATCCGGTGCCGATGCAGATGAGCACATCGTGGGCCTCGTGGTGGGATTTTTCGAGGAAGTGGACATCGTTCGCCGCGACGAGCCCGAGGTCGAGCGAGCGGGCGATTTTGACGAGGTCGGGATTCACGCGCCGCTGGGCGTCGAGTCCGAAATCATGGATTTCGATAAAGTAATTTTCCGCGCCGAAGATCTCGCGGTATTTCGCGGCGGTCGCCTTGGCTTTTTCAAAATTCCCGTCGGCGAGTTGCGAAGCGACCTCGCCCTTGAGGCAACCGCTAAGCGCGATGAGCCCCTTCGAATGGGCGGCGAGGCGTTCGTGGTCCACGCGCGGCTTGTAGTAAAACCCCTCGAGGAATCCGGCGGTGGAGAGTTTCACGAGGTTGCGGTAGCCCTCGTCATTCACTGCGAGCAGGGTGAGGTGGAAGGCGGCGTCCTTCGCCGAGGAGGCGTTGCGCTCGGTCATCGCTCCCGGGGCGACATAGACCTCACAGCCGATAATCGGCTTCACTCCGGCCTTCGTGGCGGCTTGGTAAAACGGAACGGCCGCGTGCATGTTGCCGTGGTCGGTGACGGCCACAGCGGGCATTCCAAAAGCGGCGGCCTTTTTCACCAAATCTCCCGGGCGGATCGCGCCATCGAGCAGGGAGAATTCCGTGTGGCAATGCAGGTGGACGAACGACATGGCGGGGAGACTAAACCAGCGCACGGATTTTTGTCGAATGGCACTCTCATCCCTCGAACTTGCCGTTTGCCGCGGCGCCAATAGGATGTCGCGCCTATGACGGTTTCGACAGTTTCCGAGCGTATGGTTGCGGGCTATCGCGTGAGCTGCGGCCACATGGTGCCCTTCGGTGCGAGCCATGTGCGGGCGGGAGTGAATTTTTCGGTGTTCAGCGCGAATGGCACCGGCTGCACACTGGTTTTGTTCAAGCATGGCCAGGCGAAACCTGTAGGCGAGATTCCGTTCCCTGCTGACTTCCAGCTCGGCCATGTCTGGGCGATGATCGTGCACAATCTGGAGCCCGAGGATTTGGAATACGGGTTTCGGATGGAGGGGCCTTGGAATCCGCCGGAGGGCCATTATTTCGACTCCTCGAAAATCCTCCTCGACCCCTATGCCCGGGAGATTGTGGGCCGCGAGGTGTGGATGCAGGCCGTTCCGCCTTCCACCAAGCCGGTCTTCCGCTCGCGCCTCCCCGCTAGCGCGGGCCTAACTGAGCCGAACCAGGCCCCTAGAGTTCCCGACAGTGAGTTGATCATTTACGAACTTCATTTGCGCGGCTTCACGCGCCACCAGAATTCCGGTGTGAAAAATCCCGGCACCTTCGCCGGCCTCGCTGAAAAAGCCGCGCACTTGAAGGAACTCGGTGTGAATTGCGTGGAGTTGATGCCCGCCTTCGAATTTGACGAGATGGAAAACAGCCGGACGAATCCGACCACCGGCGAGATTCTCTGCAATTACTGGGGCTATAGCACGGTGGGATTCTTCGCGCCGAAGGCCAGCTTTGCCGCCGGCGCGAAGGACTACCGCCAAGTCGATGAGATGAAAGACATGGTCCGCTCGCTCCACAGCGCCGGGATCGAAGTCATGCTCGATGTGGTCTTCAACCACACCGCTGAGGGCAACGAAACCGGGCCGGTTTTTTCCTTCCGCGGGCTCGACAACAAGACCTGGTATATCCTCGACGAGAAGGGGCGGAACACGAACTACTCCGGGTGCGGAAATACAGTGAACTGCAACTACCCCGCCGTTCGGGAGTTCATCTACAATTCCCTCCGCCACTGGGCCGCCGAATACCACATCGACGGCTTCCGATTCGACCTCGCCTCGATCCTCGGCCGGGACTCGAAAGGCGAACCTCTCGCCAACCCGCCGCTCCTCGAATCCCTCGCGCACGACCCCGTTCTTGCCGATTGCAAACTCGTCGCCGAAGCCTGGGATGCCGGCGGGCTCTATCAAGTCGGCAACTTCCCGAGCTACGGGCGTTGGATGGAGTGGAATGGAAAATACCGCGATTGTGCGCGGCGTTTCCTGAAGGGCGATCCCGGAATGGTCGGCGAAATGATCCAGCGCATCCTCGGCTCGCCCGACCTCTACCGCGCTGCCGACCGCAAACCCACGGCTTCGGTGAATTTCATCACCTGCCACGACGGCTTCACGCTGCGAGACCTTTTTTCCTACAACGGCAAACACAACCTCGAAAACGGCGAGACCAACCAGGACGGCTCGAATGACAACATAAGCTGGAATTGCGGCACCGAGGGACCAACTGCCGACCCCGACATCCTTGCGCTCCGTTTGCGTTTATCGAAAAATGCAATGTCCCTCCTCCTCACGAGCCAGGGCGTGCCGATGATCTATATGGGTGACGAGTGGGGCCGCACCCAGCGCGGAAACAACAATGCGTATTGCCACGACACGGATTGGAACTGGATGGATTGGGAACCCGACGCACATGGTCGCGAGCTTTTCCGATTCACTAAAAACATGATCGCCTTCCGCAAGGCCCACCCCGCCTTGCGCCGGCCGGAGTTTTTCGAGGAGCGCGACCAAATTGGCAGCGGCTACCCGGACATCAGCTGGCACGGCGTGCTGCCATGGCATCCCGACTGGTCGGCCTCCAGCCGCACGCTGGCGTTCATGATTTGCGGACGCCACCACGAGGTCATGGGCGGCGACCCGCATTTTATCTATGTCGTGCTGAATATGTATTACGAACCGCTGAGCTTCGGCCTGCCGGTGTTGCCGAAGAAAATGCTTTGGCACCGCTTTGCCGACACCAGCCTCTCTGCGCCTGACGACATTTGCGAGCCGGGCCAAGAAAAGCCTCTTGAGGTTCAAAAAAGCTACGCCATCCGCGAGCGCTCGATCGCCATCCTGCTCGGAAAATAAAAAACCATGCCGACCGACTGGATCGTTGCGGCGCATTTGTTCGCCACCTTTGCGATGACTGGGATCATCTGGTTCGTGCAGGTCGTCCACTACCCGATGCTCGCGCGCCTGCCGCACGAGAATTTCGGGGAACTCGAGCGAGAGCACTGCGACCGCACTGGATTTGTGGTCGCCCCGCCGATGCTTGTGGAGGTGTTCACCCTAGGTTGGCTCATTCTGGAGGGATTCAACTCGCCGCTTTTCCTCTTCACCACCGCACTTCTCGGAGTCGTGTGGCTCTCGACATTCACCCTGCAAGTCCCCGCGCACCGCGCCCTTCTCCAAGGATGGAGCGAACCTGTGCACCGGCGACTCGTTTTAACGAACTGGATCCGCACCGTCGCATGGACTCTCCGCGCCGGAATTTTGGCCGGGATTTTTCTATGAGAATTCCCCTTGCCCTGCGGGTTCTACTCCGCTAGTTATCTCGCCCCTTTCACTAAATTCCAGTCATGGCCAAAAAAGCGAATAAACCAGCGAAGGCAAAAGCCGTTGTCAAAAAGGCGGCTCCTGCCAAAGCCAAAAAACCTGCCCCCAAGGCCAAGCCTGCGGCTGCAAAAAAGAAACCCGCTCCGGCTAAGAAGCCCGCGGTGAAAAAACCAGTGCCCGCGAAAAAGCCAGCACCAGCCAAAAAACCAGCGGTGAAAAAAGTCACCGTCAAAAAGCCCGCCCCCAAGAAGGCTCCTGCGAAAAAAGCACCCGTTAAAAAGCCAGTTGCTATTAAGAAGGTCACTCCCGTGAAGCCCAAGGCCGCGGCGAAGCCCTCCCCGAGGCCAGTGCCTAAAAATCTTCCGCCCCTCATCAAGAAGGCCGTGCCACAGGTGAAGCTCAGCCCTTGGCTCGTGAAACAGCAGGGCCGCCTCCTTCATCTCAAGGACGAACTTCTCGATGCGATGAACGGCGTTGGCCGCGATACCCTCCGCACTCGTGCAGAGGGCAGTGATTCCTCCGGTTTTGGCATGCATACCGGCGACGCCGGGAGCGACGCCTACGACCGCGACTTTGCCCTGAGCCTCCTCTCGCAGGAGCGCGACTCCCTTTTTGAAATCGACGCCGCCCTGAAGAAAATCCAAGACGGCGCCTACGGACTTTGTGAAATTTCCGGCAAGCCAATCCCCCACGCCCGCCTCGAGGCCCTGCCTTTCGCGCGCTACACCGTCGAGTGCCAAGCCGACCTCGAAAAAAATAACCGTCTCCACCGCGTTCGCCAACCCGTCACCTCACTCTTCGGCTTGAACGATGACGAGGCCGAGGGCGAAGAGGAGGAGCCCGCCACCGAATCCAAGGAATAACGACCATGCCACAAGACAACATCACCCTCGAGTGCACCGAGGCCAAAGCCGAAGGCAAACCCGCCTCGCGCTACATCACCACACGCAACAAAAAAAGCCCACGCACCCCAAACCGGCTTGAGAAAAAGAAATTCAACCCTTTCCTCAACCGACACACCCTCCACCGCGAGATCAAATAACACGCCATGCAGCCTAAAACACCACAACGCCGCACCAACTTCCGCCGCGCCAATCGCTCGATGCCACGGCGCCGCATCGACCTCAACATCGAGGCCATCGATTACAAGAATCCCGAACTTCTCAAACGCTTCGTCACCGAAAGCGGTAAAATCCTGCCTCGGCGCGTGACCGGAATGTCCGCCCGCATTCATCGCAAGATCACCCGCGAGGTTAAGCGCGCCCGCGCCGCGCTCCTCATGAAGTAATTTCCTCCTTCAACGGCCCGGTCGGCGATGCCCCTGGCATTCCGACCGGGCCATTTTTTGTTTCGCTGTGTCTTGAAATTCAAAAAAAACCAGCCAATCTCCCACGCATGAAAAAATTCCTCGTTCTAGCCACAGTTACCGCCATCGCTTTTCTCCCCGCTTGTAAGAAAAAAGAAAAAGGCGATCAGTTTGCCGGCGTTGACGGCGATTTCGTGACTAGCACACCGCTTGGCGAACGCTTTGAGGGTGGCGCGAATTTCATGAGCTCGAATGTCCAGAAAGGACATTTCTCACCTGTTTTCTTCAGCTTCGACAGCTACAGCGTCGAGCCCGCTGAGTCCTCCAAAATCCAAGCCGTCTCCTCGTCCCTTTCCGCTGGTTCCGACCGCCTGATCATCGCCGGCTTCACCGACGAGCGTGGCACGCAGGAATACAACCGCGGCCTCGGCGAGCGCCGGGCACAGGCCGTCCGCCAAGCATTGATCGATGCCGGCATCGAGGGCGACCGCATTCAGACTGTGAGCTTCGGCAGCGAAATGCCCGCCGATCCCGCAAGCACCGATGCGGCTTGGGCCAAAAACCGCCGCGCTGAATTCGGCGTCGTCAAGTAAGCCCGAAGGGCCAACTGACGACCTCGCTCCAGTTCCAGCTCGAAGCTCGCGCCACCGGCTCGCGAGCCCGCGCAGCGACTTTTCGCACTCTTCACAACGAGGTTCGAACCCCGTTGTTCATGCCCGTCGGCACGCATGCGACGGTGAAAGCCCAGACACCCGATTTCCTTCACGACTCGGGTTCCCAAATCCTCCTCGCCAATACCTACCACCTTCTCCTCCGTCCGGGACCCGAGGTTTTTCGGCAAGTCGGCGGCATCCACCCATTCATGAGTTGGGAGCGCTCCGTCCTCACCGACTCGGGCGGATTCCAGATTTTCTCCCTCCCCCACTCGCGCTCGATGACCGAAGAGGGAGCCGTTTTTCAGAGCTACCTCGACGGCCGCACGATTCTCCTGAGCCCCGAGCGCAGCATTGAAACGCAAGTCGCCATTGGCAGTGACATCATGATGGTCCTCGATCAATGCGTGCCTTCGACCGTTGATGAATCCATCGCCCGCGCTGCGATGGAACTCACCCACCGCTGGGCCGCACGCAGCTTGGCTGCGCGGGGCGATTCCCCGCAAGCCATGTTCGCCATTGTCCAAGGCGCGCTGCATTTGGGCCTCCGCAAAGAAAGTGCCGAAGCGCTGTGTGCGATGCCGTTCGACGGCTACGCGATCGGAGGCCTCGCCGTCGGCGAAGGCAAGAGCGAGCGAGAGGACACCTGCGAATTTGCCGCCTCGCTTTTGCCAGAAGATAAACCCCGATACCTCATGGGTGTCGGCACGCCGCTCGATATTTTGGAAGCGGTCCACCGTGGCGTGGACATGTTCGATTGCATCATCCCCACGCAGGTCGCGCAGCGCGGCGGCGCCTTCACTTCGCGCGGATTCCTGCAGCTCCGGCGTGGGATTTATAAAAGCTCTACCGAGCCGCTCGATCCCGATTGCCCCTGCCCGACCTGCGCCCGCTACACCCGCGCCTACCTGCACCACCTCACGAAGTGCAAGGAGACTCTCGGCTGGCAACTCATCGGCCAGCACAACATTTTCTTCTACCACCGCCTCATGGCAGAAATCCGCCAGAGCATCCTCGAGGATCGCTTCCTCCCGCTCTACGAGGAAAAGCGCGCCATCCTCGCCGTCGATGACCTCGACAATCCGGTGACCCCGATGCGCCGCAATCCCCCAAAGTCCCTGAAGCTCGGAGCCTACAAAATCCACACAGCTCTTGAGGGATTCTCGAGCATCCTCCACATCGACTCCGGCGAGATCATGCACTCGCGCACCGAGCCGATGGTCGAGTCCCGCCAGCTTTACATCGAGCAGTCCCGCCTCGCCGAGCGCCTCCGCGAGAAAACCTCTACCCCGCTTGTGATCTGGGATGTCGGCCTTGGCGCCGCCGCCAACGCCATGGCGGCGATCGAGTGTTTCGAGTCGCTTGCGGAGTCCGGCACCGTCCGCCCCTTGCACCTCGTCAGTTTCGAGAACGACCTCGACTCGCTCCGACTCGCTTTCAAAAACCACGACCGCTTCCCCTACCTGCGCCACGGCGGCCCCGCCGCAATTCTTAAAAACGGCCGCTGGCAATCCAAGAAACACCCCGATCTTTCTTGGGAGCTTCTCGAGGGGGGCTTTTTGGAAAACCTCGGCTCCGCCGTCGCGCCGGATTTGATTTTCTACGACATGTTCTCCGGAAAAACCTCCGCCTTCGC
>CALFPA010000072.1 GCA_937919825.1 uncultured Spartobacteria bacterium
GGGATGCAGAAGCGCTTTTCAAGCATGCCATGGTTGATCGCGTCATGGAACAGACGCTCATTGAGATTTTAGGACCGAGGATTTTGGCCCAACTAAATAGGATACTACCATCCTACCGAAAGGAAAACTTTTTCCCCGGTCCGGAACTCCTTGACGGACTAGTTCCAGTTTTAAAAGATTCGATGGCAGAGAGATATCCTGGAATTGCTATAGTTGATCTCATTGAGGCGACGACCCAAGGTGGGCAATTGGATGAAATTCGCAAAGCGGCCGGCGAGATGTATGACGCCAAGCTAAAGATTGATCAAAACGAGGAACTTATGGCGTTAAATAACATCGCCAGAAGTCAGGAAAATCGTAAGAGGATCGATGATGCCAAAAATCAGTCTGAAATGACTGCGGCTCTTGGAGCGATACAGGATGAAGCCATGCGCGCCGGACTCGTATCCGAGGAAGCCATGGAGATTTTCAAGAAAGAAATGTTGGAGCGAATTCAAATCTTTGATCAGGCCCAATCGGAGAGATCCGCAGACCGGGATCAGGATTCTCAAGTTAAATCCATGAAGAGATCACAAGTCATTGACCTCATGGAAATCGATCAGACGATCGAGCGCGACCGCGCAATGATTCGTGGACAAATGCTTCGCGAACAGAGTTACCATGAGCATGACCGCCAGAAACTTGATCAAGAGTTAGAACTCCGCAAGAAAAGGCTCGAGGAACTCGTAATAAGCAGAGACGAGGTTATTGGCCAAAGCGAAGTGGATAAAGCCAAGGAGGCTGCCAAAGTGGGAACGGATCGTATCAAAGACGATTATTTTGATGAGCGCCGCGACAAGGAAACAGCCTATGAAGATACGAGAAAAGAGAAAGATCTTGATTTCGACGCTAAAAAGCGCACTCAAGATATTCAACTCCAATCGCAATCACGCGCGGAGAAGCTAAAGGCAATGGCCGAACTCCAAGCTCTTAGAGAGCAGCGCGAGTCCGGCGCACACGCCCGCGAGTTGGAGGCCGAGCGCCTTAAGAACGAGGCCGAACTTGCGAAACAGCGTCTAGAGTCAGAGGCCGATCTTCAGAAAACCACAATCTATGCTGGCATGACTTTTGAGCAGATCATGGCCACCAACCCTAACATCTCCGCCGAAGCTGCCAAGGCGCTTGCCGAGAAATTTAAGGGTGACAAATCCGAAGAGCTCACACAAAGCCGCGAGAAGGATATGGAGGCCGAACGGAAACGCATGGAGGCCATGATGGACCGCATGCAGCAGATGGCAGAGGCTTCCATGAAACAGACAGCCAACATTGCTGCAGGACAGAACGCGGCCCATCAAAAGGAGTTGGAGCGAGTCGCCAAGTCGGCTGACGAGCGTGGATCCGAGATTGTGAAGTCTGTTGAAAAAACCCTTCAGTCGACTGCTCAGGTTTTCTCAGCAGATGCTAGGGCAAAAGGCCCCTCACAAGCGGTAAAAATTGTGGGAACCTGTAAGAGTTGCCAAGCTGAAGTAGAAAAGGGTCAATCTTTTTGTCCCGAGTGCGGTGATAAAGTGGAATAAATCTTAAGGATATTATTCGATGAAAACCTGTTCAGGGTGCTCCGCCGATAACCCAGACAATTCGCGATTTTGCGCGGGCTGCGGATCAAGTCTCATAAGCCCGATGGAAAGTTTTCTTGGCAAACACCATTTACTCAAGCTCCTTGGGCCTATTGAGGAAAATGACTTTCACGATCCAAAGGATCTTCTTGCTCTCTCAGACTCCGATCTCACCGAGTTAGGAATGTCACTTGGAGATAAGGTAAGATTTAAGAAGGCACTAGAAATCCTTAAAGATGAAATGGAGGACGAGTCTGATTCCGATGAAGAGGTAACTGACTCCAACGAGGATGATGAGGATGATGAGGATGATGAAGAAAATCAAGAGGATGAATGCACTGGCTTTACGCTATCCACTGAAAGCGGCCTGACCCACTTTGATCCAACCTCAGGAACCATTAGGGAATTAATTGATGATGATGAAGAAAGGGGCGACTTTATGATTCTAACTGATTCCAATGATGACCAAAAATATATCCAGGTTCGCTATGCAAAGAGTGACGAAAATGGAGATTGGTTTGACATAGAATTCCGAGACGGATCTCCTGACCGCCATTACGAGTCCTCTCATTATGTTTCTCGCAACATGGCATCCACCATATTAATTAATTACGGCATTGAGGACCCTTCATGGCGAAGAGAATTGAAATGGAAAAAAACGGAATTTGATGGTTCCCGCATAGAGGCTCTTGAACAAGAAGGTGTCGCGCAAATTATTAAAGCTCAAGAATTAATAAATAATCTGCCAGAGCAAGATCGGGTTTACAAAGCACCAAATATACCTCAAGCCAAGCTGACAGCTGCTTTTAATTCTTACATTAAAAAGCCCGGAACGCACTGTCTAGTTCTCTATGATGTAACTGTTTTTGGAGGTGCAAAGGAAGGCTTTGTAATTGCAGAAGATGGTCTTTACTTAAAAGAAACATTTGAGTCTGCTAAGAAATGGCATTGGTCTGAGATATCAAATATTTCATCCGATGATACAAATCTGTTTGTAAATTCAAAAAAAGTTATGAACTGCACTGCCGGTTCAATTGAGTCTGATTTTCTTGAAAAATTAATAAAAATCATAAAAACCCTTTCAAACCTCTCAAGCTAGATTTTTATCCACAAAATAAAAAATATGAAAAAATGCACAAAGTGTTCAGCTGAAAATAATGATGATGTTAAGTTCTGCCTCTCCTGCGGAACAAGTCTGCAGACTGATCTTGAGAAGTTTCTTGAGAATCAAGGAATTTCTCAACTTGCAGGCGTGATGAAAGCGAACGATATTACTTCGCTTGAAGTCCTTAAGGAACTTGGCGAGCACGACCTTGGAGAGTTGGGGCTGGCATATGGTGATAAAGTTCGCATCAAAGTGGCCATAGAATCTCTTAAAGCACCTCAACAAAAAACTACTACCGATCGCCAGACGCCAGCGCCCCCAATTTCGAGTTTGCAAGCACAAGGCGCTGAACTTTTTCGTCAAACGGCCCAGCTTGGTATAAATAAGGCTTCAGCAATCTTGAATTCGGCACAGGAAGCCGTAGCAACAGGGCCCCAATCTGGAAGCATCGCAATTTCGACTCAGATTGCCGGTGATGATGCTGCACTCCAGCCCGGTATCGAACAAACGTATAATTTTGTAATATGGGGATGGTTAACCTGCAACATTTTGACACTTGTAGCCTGGTGGAAGATTTTCAGCTACCGGAAAAAGGTTCAATCCAGTCTCCTCAAAAGCCATTGGAGCTATCAAAAAAAGACTGCTTGGTCGTATGTGGGTCTTTACATCGGCATGACTATCATCGCATTTGCCATAGAACCAACTGAAGACACTACCCTATCGACTTTAGCAGGTTTAGCCGCACTTGTTTGGTATGTGAGAGCTTCATGGAAGGGTCGCAGTGCCCTTAAGGCTGGAGTCCCCCCTTCAAACATAGCGGTATGGTAACTGAAAATATTTGGTTTATGTTTTATGCAATCAATAGCGAGGAATTACAAGCGGCGCAAAAAGTCAAATCAATCGATTGACTTAGACAGTTGGCTTGTTTTATCAGAAAGCAAGTCGATCATTGAACGCATTTCCAGCGATCATTATTCAAAAGCTTATCCCATTCTCATCTCATTTTTTGATAACATTGCGTCAAATTTGACTTGGGATAATTTGATTGTAGGTCTCCATGCCATATATGGGTGGATGCCAACTATACCAAAATTAAAAAGGATAATGAGTTGGGATGATGAAAAAAAGACTCATTTTTTGAAAACTCTTTCTAATGTTTTGAATTCGAAAGATTCTACTGAACAAGAGTGGAAGATTTTAGTCGAATTCACTAATAATTCTGCTGTAGGTGCATCCAAGTTGCTTCATTTTCTGAGTCCAGAGGATTTCCCTATTTGGGACTCGCGCACGGCTAGGGCATTTTTTAATAAAAGTAAGATATCCCATTATCAAATAAATAATACAAAAAACCTTAAGTCTTACAGCATCAAACTTCGAGAATGGAAAAATTCCCCACTAGTCACAATCAGATGCAGCGAAATCCGCAACCAAGCCTATTTTCTCTCCAAAGTTAGTTCACTTAGAATTGTTGAGTTGGTTCTTTTCCATAAAACCAAATCAAGAAAGTGAACTCAATTCTTAAATATTTTCCAAAATAGATTCAGTGGCATGGCTAACAGTTGCCACAAATGGAATATAAACATTCTTACCCCGCTTCAGACTCACCCCTTGGCGTTTCAGCGCAATCAGCCAACTGACAGAAGTTTAAAGTGGTTACATCCAAATCAAAGCAGGCATCTTTTTGTCAGCGGGTTAATCTAATTTGTCGGCCCTTAAAAACGACTCATCTCATTTATGGTTAATGTGCTAGGCATGATTCTTGCTGTGTTGGATTGCAGTTAAAACCTGCCCATATCCACAAAAACCCTGCAATCCGAAACCATGCAACCCAGCCCCACCGACAAAGCCCAAATCTCCTTTCTGCTACCCGATCTGGAACACCAACTCGATCCCCGCAATGCGCTTTTCCGTCTGGCGCGAGCGATGGACTGGAGCGTTTTTGAAAAAGAATTCCGGCCTCTTTACTGCACGGAAGGGAGGCCCGCCTTGCCGATCCGACGACACTGGTGGGACTGCTGATGCTCAAGAGCCTGAGGAACCTCAGCGACGAGGAGGTCGTGGTGTTTTGGAGCGAAAACCCCTACGCGCAGGATTTCTGTGGAGAGAGGGAGATGCAGTGGGGCCTGCCATGCGATGCGAGCGAGTTGACGCACTTTCGCAAACGCATTGGCACCGCAGGAGCAGAGAAGATTTTGGCGGCGACAATCAAACTTCACGGCGAGCGGGCTAAGGAAAAGGAGGTGGTCGTGGACACGACGGTTCAAGAAAAGAACATCACTTTTCCAACGGATACGAAATTGGCGGCGAAGATCGTGCGAGGTGGAGTGAAAATGGCGGGGCGGCATGGGGTGAAGTTGAGGCAAAGTTTCGAGCGCACGGTGCCGAAGTTGCTGGCGGCGCAGAGGGGGCGGCGGACCAAGGGAGGAGCGGCGAGGGCGCACAAGGCGGCTCGGCGCTTGAAGACAATCGCCGGGCGGGTGATGAGGCAACTGGATGCGGCGGTTCCCGAGGAAAGCCGGGACCGGCGCTGGGTGGAAACAGCAAAGAAAATCCTGAGCCAAAAGCGCTCCGACAGCAGGAAAATCTACTCGTTGCACGAACCGGAGGTTTACTGCATGTCCAAGGGCAAGGAGCACAAAAAGTATGAGTTTGGAGCGAAAGCCTCGGTGGTTGTGGGCAAGAATGGCGGAGTGATCCTGGGAGCCTACAGCTTGCCGGAAAACGACTACGACGGTCATGCGTTGGAGCCCACGCTCGAGCAGGTCGAGCGGGTGGCCGGCTACCGCCCAGCCGTAGCGATCGGCGACAAGGGGTTCCGAGGTCAATCCCATTGCGGGCAAACCGAGGTGGTCACACCTGGAAGAGGAAAGAAAAACGCCAGTGCCTACGAGAAACGCAAAGCCAGAAAGAGGTTCCGCCGACGGGCCGCGATCGAACCACGGATCGGGCACCTCAAGAGCGACTTTCGACTGGATCGCAACTTCCTCAAAGGCCAAGTCGGTGATGCCATCAACCTGCTGCTGGCCGCCGCCGCCTCGAACCTGAGCCTCTGGATGAGGCAGGTTCTTTTGCGCCTTGTTTGGGCACTCCGCCTATTCCAGAAAAAATGCCAGGGTGCTCAATACCCCCTCCCAGCGTGAGGGGTTTTTCAGGGCCGACTAATTTGATCCTGTCATTTTTTTGACTTCATCGATTGTAAAGGACTCTTTTAGCATTGAGGCAAGAAATTCGTCTTTGTTTGGAAGATTTGTGACGCTTTCGAATCCTTCCGGACGACTCAAGCGCGAAAATAGCATTCGTTTAACCTTTTCAAGAGAAACTTCCTTTTCACCATATCCATCAGGAATATTTGATGACCAGAATTTAATAAGCTCTTCGCCTTTTTCATTCTTCCGAGTTTCTAAAAAAACTACCAAGTGTCCTCGTTCCTTTGCTCCGATTTCATCAGTCCACCAAATTTTGAGGAAATCGCCCGGCAGAGCTTTGGAGAGATCGGAAAAGCTTTCTCCGGCATTTAATTCATGAAAGAGTCGTGCAGCACCAGGCCCATTGGCATTCCATCGCCCCCACACGCCAACACCATCAGATTGTCCTTTCCATAAAAACTTTTGCAAAGTGTTTTCGTCAATAGATATCTTTCCTAATTCAAGTAGATTTTTAATTACTTTCATTAAAACTAAATATGTAGCCGAAGAACAATAACTTGGCATTGCCACCTCAGGCGTCACTCTTAATTTGGGGCCTGCGGTTATGACAATTGATTTACCAAAATTGATAGCAGCCTTGGATGATGTCGCATATCCGCCTCCGGAAGGCATTTCTTTGATCGCTTTTAAAACAAGCTCATTTATTTCGTTTTTTGAAACATTCAAAGATATTTGGGTTATGTTGCCAATAGTTTTTTCGGATTCTAATTTGAGAGGCTTGTCTTTATTATTTGATGCGGTGGTCTGACTGCTTTGGCTAGGGATAGGTATAGGGTGGTGGGTCTCTGAAAAGGTTTTTTGACAGATTCCAACCAACAAGATTCCTGCTGCAAAAAGAATTCTTACTAAATATGAGCGAGGTATTAAATGCATGTTATCGATTTCTATTAACATCCTCACGCCAGCCTGTGATTTGCCAGCGGCCATTGTTTTTTTCAAAGGTAGCCCAGACGCTAGTGCTTCCTGACGCACGTTTCTTTCCATTGTATTCATAGTTAAATCCATAGTTTATTTTTGCTCCGGATGTAGGCAGTGGGATCACTTGTTTAATGTGGATATTTGAATAGCTCCTCTGAGGGTATCGGGCGAACAACTTTCCGTTGTCGTCAGCTATTTCGGACCTTGAGGCTCTGCCAGAATTGGATTTTGCATACCCATATTCAACTGAGTCCGCATAATGTCTGGCAACCAGCCAAGGATCATTGCTGCTTAAGCTGTTGATGTAGGATTGGAAAAAAGCATCCAAGCCATCCAATTCATCAGGCGATTGCTCTTGCGGAGCAGGCTTAGCAACTTGATCGCGCAATCGTGCTAATTCCTGTTCGGCTTGATTTGTTTGCTGCCGAGCGGTCATTTCAGCCCTAGACGCCCGCTCAAGAGCCAGTTGCTTTTGTCTCTCAGCCTCTGCGGCGGCATTGCGCAGTCTTTCTGCTTCTCCTTCGGCGGCAACTCGCAGCGCCTCTGCTTTTTCTTTTTCAGCAAGGGCAGTTTTTTCTCGCATCGCTGCCAACTCCTTTTCTGCTTGCTGTGCGCGCTCCATTGCCTGCATCGTTGCTTCATCCGATGGATTGGTCTGCTCCGATCCTGTCTTGCGATTTTCGTCATCGGTGGAGCTTTCGGGTTTGTTTGTGCTGATCAAACTAATAAAAAGCAAAATTAAAACTATTCCGAAAATCCAAGTCGCCACCTTGAGTCTTTTTGACTTCACCGGTAGCGATACAGTCGGTGTTGGCTCTGGGTGCTGTTCCGTCACTTGTGGAGGCGGAATTGACGCCGAAACTGGCGCGACTACTGAGGGGGCGCTCGCTTCTTCTGCCGTATCGATTTCTGGTTCTGCAGAAATTGCCTCTAAGGCCGAACGCAATCTCACGAAGTCGCCATAAGGCAAATTAAGGCTTCGTAGTTTTTGATCCTTAAGAGCAAGTAAATCCGAAACTTGAAGCAGTCCCTGTGCGCGGAAGGACTCCAAATACTCTTTCAAGCCATTAGATTCAAGGAATTCAAACATACCTTGATCCAATTCATGACCGCACGAGGTGCAATAACGGTGCCCCTCTGGATTTGTCTTATTGCATGATGGACATTGTGACATATAAAAATAATATTTCCGCTGCAATGTTTAGAGGGGCGGGTCTTTTTCGCAATATAAAAAACTTTGCATTGTATTATGCTCCGAAAAGATTGTTACAGCATTCATCGGAACCATTGTTAATCCAGAATTCTGACTCCAAGTTCGCGTGCCAGACAAAGAGCATGATGAATGGAAATGATTTTCTGCGGGGCGAGGAAGTTTCGCGCTGAAGACCGCAACTCCCCCCCAAACCATCTAATCAACGAACGGTCATTTAAGCCAGTTGAGCGGTAAGAAAGTGGGGTTAAGCGGTCAAAATCCCGTAGTCTTATGACCTGATTTCATCTATCTGAATTGACTGGCTTTCTGAAGTTTGGTAATGCTCCTTCCGAATTAAGAAAGAGATATTACGCGATATGCCCTTTTAGCTTTAACTTTGATATGAAGTCCCCCGCCAAATCAGATCGCTCAAGCAAAAAAACAGCACTCGCTGAAATCCAGGTCCTCGCCGAATTGGAAGGGGAGATTCTCATCCAGAGTCCCCAAGGGTTTCTCCTGATTTTTCGAGACCGGACTCCTGAGATGCTCGCC
>CALFPA010000073.1 GCA_937919825.1 uncultured Spartobacteria bacterium
CAATTTTTCCATCCTCGAACCACGCGGGCACTGGCATTTTTTGAAGCGATTCCCATGTTCCATCAAAGGGAGAATGCGGGGGTCTGCTGAATGAAATAAGCTGCGTAAGTAAAACAAAAGAAACAAAGAGGCGTATAAATTTCAATGGAGTAAGAGACGTTGGTGATTCAAATTGGGGTTTCCTCGAAGTCGTATCGCTGGCTTCATGCCGTTTCAAACGAGATGCAGTATTTTGGAACGACATTCATTTAAACACCAAACTCCAGTATTTGTTGCGCAAAATTTCTTGTTGTTTTTTGACCAAAAGTTGTCTTTTTCTAGGGTGTCGCAATTTTGCAGGTGCATGCGACCTATGGCACTCGGAAATTCGACTTTCGAGCGCTTTATTGTAGGGCGGGGCGACTCGCCTGCCATCGAATGACTTACAAATGCAGGTAGAAGCCCGCGAGCCAATCAGAAGTCCTAAAGCAAAATGCTTTTGTTATTTTTAGGGAGCAACCAATTCTATTCGCTCAAGAACCTTAGCTCCTTCTGGCGTTGTTAAATCAATCGCCTGCTTTGTTATTTCGTTGGTGAGGTTGATGCCAAGGGTTGAGATCTTCGACCACTCGAGCGTCTTGTTGTCCTTACTTTTGAAGTCCGCTGCATTGACGAAGAATGTCTGCGGCCCTGAGCCGGTGGCTCTGCGTCCATAATGAAAGTTCCCCAAGTCCATTCCTGGTCCATTAAACTTGCTATCAACAGACAACCCCAGCAGGAGAGGGTTCGCTTCGTCGAGGTTCAAAGTGATCGCCAGCTTTTTATCTTGGGCGGTATCGAGTGTGGGGTCTTGAAATTTATAGGTTGAGAAACTTCGTTTGTCGCGACTACCCCAGTTCGACATGCCCTGGGAGAAGTCATCAATGAGCGTTGTTTTCGGCAGTGCGTTAAAGGCGGCCAGGTCGATGTCGCTCGGTATATGGGTGTGCTCGAGTGAGTTGAGTGTGAATGTCTTTGTCGAGGAGTTTTCCAGGGGTTGCTCCTCCGGGAGTTCATAGCGGCAGAGAGCAAAGGCAAAGAGGGGAAGCTTGGCATGCGCGGGGATGCTGGCACTCCAGGTATTGCCCTCGTGGGTTGCGTTGGCCTTGTTCCAGAATCGGGTGATCGGATTCGGGTGGTAGCTATAGTAGATCTCGACATCCTTGAGTCGCTCCTGTTGGGCGGGGGTGACAGTGAAATGGGCGGTCCCATTTTTGATCTCCATGCGAGAGGGCGGAGTCGCAGGGATGTTTTGCTCCTCACCGGCGAGGTATTGTTTGAACCACTGATTCAGCAGGACAAATTGTTCGGGTCCCGGGCAGTGATTCGCATGCATGTTCCCGGTCACGCGCCAATTTCCATGGGGGAGCATGGCCATGGATTGGTAGATGCGGTCGAAGGTCGAGTGGAAGTCGTTGGAGGATGTAATAAACAGGACGGGGATTGTGACATCTTTCCAATACGCCCCGGGATCGCTCGTGTTTTTGTAGAGCTCCAGATTTTTGACCCGGATCACGTTGCCGGAGTTCATGCCGGGGTAGTTTTCGTGGAGGTTTGCGGTGCCGCCGACAAAGGGGGCGACGGCCTTGAGGCGTTTATCTGTTGAAATCATCGACGTTATCGTGCCTCCCATCGAGAAGCCCGTGGAACCCAGTTTGTCGGGGTCGACTTCGGGTTGTTTCTCCAGAAAGGTCAGGCCCCGGCGTGAGGCGAGAGCAAGCATGAACCAATTCGAGTTCCGGGGACTCTCGATGGGATCGATTGTGTGCTCATCGGGTAGGAAGTCGCCTTTGAAATTTTTACGAAGGGCCTTGGCGTAGAACCCCGATCCTTGGGTGGGGTCGATTTTTCCCCAATCCGTGCCCCACTGGTTGTCAGGATCGCTTTCTTGCTCCAGCGGACGCCCCAGCCAGTTGATGTCCAGTGTGGCAAATCCCTGAGAGGCATAATACTCCCCACGGGTGCGATCGGCGCGTTGGCCGCCGCCGTGGGACCAGACAAACGCGGGGTTCTTTCTTCCGTTTTCCGGAAAGCAGTAATAAGCGGTCAACCGGGAATCGGTGCCTTTGAATGTGCCGACCTTGAAAGAGACGAGCCTGGTCACAATGCCATCCTTCTTCCATTCCTTGAGGATCCTCACATCCAGATCTTCTTTCCGAGGGTCGTAATCTTTCCAGAGGTCAGCGGCTGACTGAGGAACCTCAGAGGCATCCTTGTAGGGGGTGAGGCTGTCTGCCTGGGAAAATGCCGTGAAGGAACTTGCTGCGATGCAGAGCGCGAGCCTGAAGGTGAGGGTCGTTTTGATCATGTCGTCGTTTTTTCTAACTGAAAAATCGGATGAGGGCATCTTGATTCTGAAGAAGTGACATCATCACTTCACGGAGAATTTCGCGGCGATCTCCCAAGTGCCCGGGGGTAAGCGGAAGATCAAATAATTTGCGTCCTCGCCGGCAAAGGCAACTCCGTCGGCATTGGCAACAATCTCGCCATTTTCCCAAACGATTTTGTCGTTGATGGTGACAGTTTCGATTTTCCTGTCCGTTGGTTTCGGGATGCCGATGGTCGCCGTGGTGTCTTTCGGGGAGACGAGGTTCAGGGAAAAGGCGTCCGGGTCGTTGCGGAGTTCCAGCGGGATCTCGCCTTTGACGGAAGGGACTATGGTTTTGATGTGCTTCAGCGGCCCCATTTGCGGGAGGATTTGGTAGGTGGCGTAGCCGGGCGAGGTGGGTGAGATGCCTGCGGCGTATTGCGAGAGAAGGGTGAGCGTGCCGCCGGACCAGGCGTGGTTAAACGTTCCTCTGTTGTTGAAGAGTTCCCGCAAGGTGGTGTGCGGACTTTCAACCATCGGCGCAAAGCGTTTCTTGGTGCGGGCAATGGCATCGTCCGCGAAGCCCATCTGGTAAAGCGCCTCACCGACATATTTTTCCATGTAGGGACTGCTGTGCTCTTGTGTCATGAGCACCTTGCGGATGGCCTCGTATTGGTCGGGCTTGGCGAGCCCGGCGAGAACGGCGAGGGCATTGGCCCGGTCGTCGGTTTGATCCTTGTGGTCCGGTGATCGGTATTCGTCACCCGTCCAGAAGGTCTTGTTGAAATTCTGCTCGATGCTTTGCATGCGGGCAGTGATTTCGGGCAGGTCGTCGGTTTCGCCGAGCGCCTCGGCCATGAGTTTCTGCCCCTTGAGAGCCAGATAAAACCATGTGTTGAAGAGAATGGGCATGTCTATGTTCTCGCCCCAGTCGCCCCATATCCGCCGAAGCTTGCGTGGAGCAACCAACCCGTCCGGCCCGATTTGCCAGACGGAGAGATAGCGTTTTACCGCCGGATAGACCTGCCGGATCGTGTCGAGGTCGCCGCTGTAGAGATAGTAGGTCCAGAAGCCATAGTAGCCGACCGAGTTGAGCATCTGCGTGGGGAGCTCAATGTCCCGGTTTCCAGCCGGAATCGGCGAGTAGAGCGTGTTGTCGGAGCGTTGCCAATTGGCGAGTTCGAGGATGCCTTTGAGGGTCAGCGCGTTTGCGCGGGGATCGAGAGCGTAGAAGGCCTCGCCCATTTCGTTGACCAGATCGCCCCACCACTGGGCGCGCTCGCGGTCCGGGCAGTCCATGTAGGTGTCGCGCATCGTGATGTAGAGGGTGCGAAGTGACTTTTGGCGGAGCGTGTTTAAAAACGGGTCATCGCACTCGAAGGTGCCGGTGAATTCGGTGTCGTAGCCGGTCTCGCGGAATTTCAGCGCGTGGATTTTGAAGCCTGCGGGAATCGTGTAATGCACCTCGTGGCCATTCATCCACCCGAGGCTTTCGTATTCCTGCACGCCATCGCGGGTCACATATTCCGCGCGGACACTCTCCGCGATGCCGGAATGGTCTGTGGCCAGCTGGACGAGTTGGCCGGCGGGGCCTTCGATTTTGAGGTAGGGGGTGACTTGGGCGTTGTAGGGGAGCTTGGCGATGATCGGTTGGCCATCGGAAATTTTCGGCAATTCGGTGGCGTTTGTGTAATCGCGCAGTCCGTAGTCCTTCCACTGCGGGATCGGGCGTTCGATCAGGTTGTTCCATGGCGTGCAGGGTGGCACCCCGAGTGCATTTGCTGACGGCCATGCGGAGTCGTCGAAGCCG
>CALFPA010000074.1 GCA_937919825.1 uncultured Spartobacteria bacterium
GCAGAGGCCGGCGTGCGCCGTTTTGTCGGTGTCGGAACTTGCTTTGAATATCAACAGTCCAGCGCCAAACTTTCCCTGGAATCACCGCTTGGCCCTACCTCACCTTACGCAGCAGCCAAGGCCTCGACATATCTCACGCTATCGAATTGCCTCCCCCTGAATGGCGTCGAGTTCGCCTGGTGCAGATTGTTTTATCTTTACGGAGAGGGTGAAGATTCGAGACGCCTTGTGCCTTCCATCCGCAACGCGCTTTCGCATGGGCAGGAGGTCGCCCTGACCTCGGGCACGCAAGTGCGCGACTTTCTCGATGTTCAAGAAGCCGGCAAATGCATTGCCAAGGTGGTGATGAGAAATCACACTGGACCGTTGAATATCTGTTCCGGGAAACCGGTTACTGTGCGAGAATTGGCCGGATCAATCGCAGATGAATATGGCCGGAGAGACTTGTTGAAATTTGGTGCCAGAGCAGAAAACCCGGTCGATCCGCCTTTTGTGGTGGGGATTCCATCAACTCTCTAATTTTTTTATGCCGATGTCCGAACGCTTCCTTCATCTTTACCAGCAAAAGAACCTGCCGGTTTTTCAGAACCGCATGTATGCCACTCGTGAAGAAGCATTAGCTTGCCCGCAGGGAGATGTCACTTTGGTGCAGGACTTGCAAACGGGATTGATCTTTAATCAATCCTTTCGGCCGGATTTGGTCGTTTATGATTCTGCCTACCAAAACGAGCAAGGATTGAGCGCTCATTTTCAAGCCCACCTTGGCAATGTCATGAAAATCATTGATCGGGGGATGGGACGCCAAGATTTGGTGGAAGTCGGCTGCGGAAAGGGCTTGTTCTTGGAACTCCTCCTGGACAATGGATTTGAGATCACGGGATTCGACCCGACTTATGAAGGATCCAATCCAAGGGTCCGAAGACATTTTTTTGAAAAAGGTGTTGGGGTTGAGGGAAGGGGGATGATTTTAAGACATGTTCTTGAGCATATCCCCGACCCTGTGGCATTTTTGCAAAACCTTTCAGAGGCCAATCACAATAAGGGGCGTGTCTATATCGAGGTGCCTTGCTTTGATTGGATTTGCAAGCACAAGACATGGTTTGATGTCTTCCATGAACATGTGAATTATTTTCGACTCGAAGACTTCCACCGGATGTTTGGAAGTGTCGTGGAAAGCGGTCGAGTTTTTGGCGGGCAATACATTTATGTGGTTGCTGAACTCTCCAGTATTCATCAACCCCGTTTGGAATCCACTGGTGAGTTTGCCTTCCCAAGCGATTTCACATCCGGGATACACAACAACACTCCCCAGAAAGGTGTAAAAGTTGTCATCTGGGGTGGAGCCTCAAAAGGAGTTATATTTTCGCTATTGAGATCAAGAGCCGGTTTCCCCGTCGATGCGGTAATTGATATCAATCCAGCAAAGCAGGGAAAATTTCTACCCGTAACAGGGTTAAAAGTGGAATCACCGGAAGCTGTCCTGCCTACGCTGGAACCAGGCACCCCGATCTTTGTCATGAATTCAAATTATCTCGAAGAAATAAAATCATTAACAAATAACCAGTTCACTTATATTCCAATTGACCATGAATGACTTCCTCAAACAAAGGGCAGAGCGTATTCACCGAAACGCCACCAACTCCAATCTCCTCCAGTCCGCCAAATCCTTCATGGCGGAATCGTTGCTACCTCAATATTCATATAACTTTGAGTGGATGGGTCGCCCGATCATCCAATACCCCCAAGATATGGCCGCCATGCAGGAAATCATCTGGCATGTGAGGCCGGATTTGATTATCGAAACCGGGATTGCCCATGGAGGCTCCCTGATTTTCAGCGCCTCCATGTTGGCGCTCTTGGATTTGACTGACGCCATTCAGCAAAAAACCACACTTAATCCGCGTCAATCCAAGAGAAAAGTGCTTGGACTCGACATCGACATTCGCCCGCACAACCGAGCTGCGATTGAGGCGCACCCCTTGGCCTACTATATCGAAATGATCCAAGGCTCCAGCATTGATCAAGGTGTGGTCGAGCAAGTGAAGGCCCTGTCTGGAGGATATTCAAAAATCTTGGTCTGCCTCGATAGCAACCACACCCACGAACATGTGTCGGAGGAACTCAAAGCTTACGCCCCGCTGGTCTCAAAAGGCAGTTATTGCGTCGTCTTTGACACAATCGTTGAAGATTTGCCAAATGAAATGTTCCCCGACCGCCCATGGGGGCCCGGAAATAATCCCAAAACCGCCGTCTTTGAGTTCCTGAAGACCCACCCTGAATTTGAGATTGACAAATCCATTGATAATAAACTCCTCATCTCCGTGGCCCCGGATGGGTTTCTGAAAAAATTAGATTAAAATGCCTAAATTCAGCTTGTTAATTCCTACAAAAAATCGTGCCGAGATACTTGGCCAGACACTAGATCATTTATTGTTACAGACATTCAAAGATTTCGAGTGTGTGGTGGTTGATAATGATGATACTGAAGCCACGGAAGAATGTTTTCAAAAAAGAAAACTCCCTTCCAATTTCAGGCACTTTCGGACTGGAGGTTTATCAATGCCAGATAACTGGCAAGTTGCTGTCGAGCAAGCTGCCGGGGAATATTTAATTATTCTTGAAGACAAGACTATTATTAAAACAAATTTGCTTGCAATTTTAAATTTTTTATTCACATCCAAGCCTGACTGCAATTGCATAACTTGGAGGCAATGTGTGGCGGACATAAGTAAATTAAATAAGGAATTCTTAAATATTAAAAACCCAAAGATTTCGCAAGTTCTTACATCAGATTTAATAAAATTTGCTTCATCAAGTAATTGGCCGGCTTTCTCAACAATTGCCCCTAGGGGATTTAATTGTGCGATTCACTCAAGATTTGCGCGACGATCGGATTTTGAAGCACCCGCGTTTCGCTTATGCAGGCCGATAAGTCCAGATTATTCTATTGCATATCAATATATTGCTTTAAATGATTATTTGATCCATCTTTCCGATTCTGCAACAATAATTAATGCTGCAGCGCCAAGTAACGGTTTAGAAGCCCACCGTAAGGGCGAATTATTCAAGTCTTTTTCAAAAGAGCTGGGATTAAATGAATGTGATTATTACAAATTCGCTCCATCAAAAGTATTCTCCGTTCACAACTCGTTAACATCTGATGCTATAAGAATATTCAAAGAATTTAAAAAAACAGAAAACTTCAAAATCTCCCTTCCTGAATACTATGTAAACATATCCTACGAGACAGTTTTTAGAAAATGCTTGGGGTGTGATATAGAAACTGATGTTCGTCAGTTTCAGCAGGAAATCAGACTTTTGGACGCTGATGTGAAATTAGTAACCTTGGAATTTCTTAAAAAAAACCATATTGATTTTTGTAATAGATGGGGGCTGCCATCTGTATATCACAACGCTTTGGAAATGCACATTTCTACTTTTTTTAAATGAATAAAATAAATAAATTAAGTTCAGAAAATATTATTGAAACTCTAAATCACATTCAGTCAGACGCCAATTTGCCCGATTCTGTGAAAAAAGTTTTCTCGGGCAATCCTTCAGTTTCACCTAATCTGATTGCAGATTTATTATCAGCAATTGTTCAAAGCTACTACTACGATCAATTTAGGAATATCGTTCGTTTGGTGGCGGCTTTTGAGCCGAGTCTGGAAAAAAATCCCAATGTGATGCTTCAAGCCGCCTTTGCGGCTTGGGCCAAGGGGTTTCCCGAGGAATGCGAGCGCTGGTCGAAGAAGCTCATTTCAATGGCTCCAAACCATCCTGCGGGATATTTACGGTTAGGGTTGAGTTGCTTGACGAGTCAAAAGTTCGAGGAGTCCTTCCGCGCCCTCTCGGCTGGCATGCAGAAGACGAATAATGACCAGTCATTGATCGGATGGTTTCTTCTTTCCCAACGAATGGCAACGGGACCAAGGGAGGTGGCTTTTGAAAAGTTCGGCAAGCAGTTTCGGTATCGTCTCTCCTGCTTCAATACCCAAGCGGCCGAGTCGGATGCAGCCCACTTGGGGGGGCGTTTCACCGAGGAGAGTGAATTGGAGTTTCTTGCCGGAGCGCTAAAGGGCTGCAAAAGCTTTGTGGAGGTTGGAGCTCTGGTCGGCAATCACACGGTTTTTCTAGCCTCGATTTTTCAACCCGAAAAATACCTTGTAGTGGATGCGGATGAGTGTTCAATCCATGAGACATCTGCGAATGTGGAATTGAATCGCGGGAACTACCCAGAAACTGTTTTCACTTTTGTTGAGTCGGCGCTGGCCGGCACCGCCGGGGAGGAGGTGCAAATCGGCAGCAATAAGTTGCTGACGCGCACCTTGGAGGAGTTGCTTCCCAGAGATGTGGATTTTCTCAAAATTGATATCGATGGAATGGAGGGTGCGCTTTTGCAACCATTGGTCCGCTTCGTGAGGGAGAAGAACATCCGGATTTTTATCGAGGTGGAGTCGCAGTTTCTCGAGGGTTATGAGAGAGCGTTGGCATCCATTGGCTATCGCGTGACCCACCGCACGGATCATGGAAATTATGCAAATTTGCTTTTTCAGCGTGCCGGGTAGGGAGGCGATATGAGTGAATTCAAGTCTTCTCTTCTGTTCTTTCTCGCGCCGCGGGGCGTTTATCGGGAAACGCTGATTTCGAAGGGTGAGATTTTTTGCGGGCCAGATGCTGAAGACCTGCGGGAAGGGGGGCGGTGGCGATGCTTGAAGGCGCCGGTCGGCGCTTTCGATGTAGAGGCGTTTTGCAGGGAGAAGGGGGTTTTATTGGATCATGAGGTGGTGCTGGTGAAGCCGGATGCAACGGGGCGGAATTT
>CALFPA010000075.1 GCA_937919825.1 uncultured Spartobacteria bacterium
GCAAAAAACCTCACCACTTGCGGGGTTTCAGCCTGGGGTTTCTAGCCGAGCTGGGAGAGTTGATCGATGGCAGCCACCGCTTGGCCGAGCGACTTCGGCGGCCGACGTTGGTGCTTTCCGCAGGGAAGGATTGCTTCGTAAAACCGGAGCAAATTTCATCGTGGTTCGAGCGCATTCCCTCGGCTGACAAAACCCACCGACTGTATTCCGATGCCTACCACCTTCTCTGGCACGATTGGGATCGCGAGTTGGTGATGAGCGACATCGAAGAGTGGCTCGACGGGCGGAGCCGCTGAAAGGTGCGGGCTTCTACTTTCCGGCGGAGCGGGCTTCGAGGCGAGGGGCGGGGAGGTTTTCCGGCACGCCAAGGGGCTCGACGATTTCCTCGGCTTCATCATCTTGGATCAAGGGCTGGCCGGATGCATCTAATAGGCGGGCCGTCACAAAGATGATGAGGTTTTTCTTAATTTTTTGATCCACACTCGAGCGGAACAAGCGACCTGCTAGAGGGATGTCGCCAAGGAATGGCACCTTGTCATCAACTTTTTGCACATCCTCGCGGATCAGGCCTCCCATGGCCACGGTTTGGCCATCCCAAATGCTCACGCTGGTTTCGACTCTACGGACAGAGAATATGGGTTGGTTCATCACATTTGGGGTGAGGGTTGTAATGCCTATACCAGAAGGAATCTCTAAAGGGTTAAGTGTGGGACCGATGACAGGGGAGCCGAAGTTAATAAACCCATCGAATTCAACAACTTCGGGACGCAAAGAAAGGTCTATTGTATAATTATCCGCGCCGACCTGAGGGTTCACTTCAAGCATGACGCCCAAGTCGCGTTTTTCAAATCCCGTCGGCGTGGCTGGCGCAATCATACTAGTCTGTGAAATGATTCCCCCGATCGCAGCCAGCCCTTGCACTGCTTGGCCAAGAGATGGCTCTGGTGGCTCCTCTGGTGGATCAAACTCGGTAGGGAAAGGAAACTCCCGAATAATTTTGATGGTGGCTGAATTCCCGCTTTTGGTGGTGACCTTGGGTGCAGACATCAGGTCCACGCCTTTTTGCTGACTGAGGGCGCGGATGACTAATTGGAATTGGGGATTTGTGAAAACGCCGGCAAGGCCAAAGATGCCAGGCGAGGCCACATTGGCTCCTTGAGGAATTCCGGCTACCAAGGCATCTAGGCTATTGACTGTGATCGCAGAATTCACACTCGTTCCAATCCCGGATCTGTTTCCAGCAGTAATAGGATTTCCTCCATTTTGACCGAAAGGAAAGTTATCGTAATTGACATTTGCGTCTCCAGCAGCAGTTCCTCCATCGCCATAGACTCCTCCTCCAATGGAAAAAGGACCGAGCAGCCAATCAAATCCCAGTTCATTGACATTGTTTTGTGAAATTTCAACGAACTTGGATTCGATCTCGACTTGGGTGGGTTTGACGCCGACATCGCTTTCCACCAGCGTATCGACAAGATCCAAGGCACCCTGGGTGTTGCGAACAATCAGCTTGCTTCCTGATGAGACATAATTTGCAAAAGCCCCGGTTGGAAAAGGGATGCCTTGTTGCTTAAGGTAATCTGTGGCGTTTTTGACGCCCTTGAGCTTTTTGTTGCTGTCGGCGGAGGATTGGCCTGCTTCAGGCTCCCCTTCGGATTCCGAGGGAGATGTGGAGGGGATGAAGTTTGGGGAGACGCGATACTCTTTGACCAGCAATTCTTCGGTGCTTTCCGTTGCAGGAACGAGAGAAACGGCGAAAGGCTCAATTTTTTGTTTTAAACCAGTGAGTTCTGTGAGGTAGCGGATGGCTTCGATAAGCGGGACATTCTTGAGATCTAAGTTGACGCGAGAATTTTCTGTGACAACAGGGGGGGCCGGTTCCTCTGATCCGGGTTCCGGAGTCTCGCCTTCATTGACGGGCGCGGCGGGCGGGGGGATTTTTAGCACGATATTTACCCCTTTTGTTTTGGAATCCGCGCTAAAGGAATCAAGTTGGCGGCTTTTTTGTTTCAAAATTTCCACGGCTTCACGAATGGTGACATCGTTGAGACTAAGGTTATCGATGACGATGCCATTGAGCTTTCGCATCATTTCATCCTTCGTGGATGCGGAACCTCCAATCGAGGCGCCCTCCGTCGAGCGATCTTTACTGATCCTGCGAACCGGCTTTTCCCAAGCGCGATCAGCCAACCAGAGCATCTGGCTTCGGGTTTCATTGTAGGCCTCGTTGTAATACCCTGTGCGTTGTTGATTGACTTGCTCCATGCCTTGGCGGGCAGAGGTATTGTAGGGATCAAGATTTAAAACCTGCTCGTATCGCTTGATGGCGAGATCGTTCCGTCCAGTGGCGTAGTAACCGGCTGCTTGGTTTAGCAGTTTATCAATCTCATCCCGTTTGGCGGAAAACTTGGGATCGATGGTGGTGTTGTAATTTTGCTTCTCGAGCTGCGAAAGAATCTGAGCGGCCGGCTTGTAGGTGGGATTGATTTGGGGATCGAGAACGGTCTTGGCGACATTTTCCGCCTCGGCATAGTTGCCGCGGGCGATGAGGCTGCGAGCGTAGTCCACAGCGGTTTTACTGAATTCGTTAAGAACAGCTTGTCGGTTGGTCGCGGTCGCGGTGCCGGCAGGAATGAGATCCAAGGCTTTAAGGTAATCGGTGTAAGCTTGTTTGAGATTTTTGTCCTTCAAAGCCCGTTGGGCTTGGACCACAAGATGTTCTCCTTGTTTGACTTTTTCTTGGCGACGAATTTCTTCGCGTTCCGCCAAGCGGACAAGGTCGGTCGCCTGAAGCGCCGCCGGAATCAAGATGGTCGAGAGAAGAAGAATTGAGGAAAACTTTTTCATGATGCGATTTATTCAGGCAGCGGAGCGGACAAAACATCGCCCGGAATAGACTCCTCAATCATTTCGGCCACGCTTGGCTCAGCCACAATGGCATCTTCTTCCTCGGCTTTAATAATCGGCTGGCCTGCGGGATCCATCAAACCTGCCGTGACAAACATCACCAAGTTCCGCTTGATGTGTTGATCGACATTGCTACGAAACAATCTTCCTGCCAGAGGTATATCACCAAGAATAGGGACTTTATCTTGAATCTTTTGCACATCCTCTCGCATGAGGCCGCCCAAGACCACGGTTTGTCCATCATAAATGGAAACCTGGGTGGTGACTTCACGGACCGAGAAGACAGGTTGGTTCATGGTGTTCGGTGTGGCTACAAAAGTTAAAGAAGGGAGAAAATTAAGACCAAGAGGGCCCGGCGTTGCAACGGTCGCATATATAGGACTTCCGTAATTAATAAAACCATCAAATTCAATGACCCGTGGAGCTAATATCAACTCGATGGTATAATTATCCGGGCCAACGGTGGGTTCGACTTCCAGCGTAATTCCGGTGTGCTTGGTCTCCCAACCGGCGGGAGTATTTGGAACTACGGGGGTGTATTGTGAACCATTGGCGGGTGGGGGTTGCGGCGGTTCAAACTCCGTGGGATAGCGGAAGTCGCGAATGATTTCGATCAAGGCCCGCTGGCCGCTCTTGGCGGTGACTCGCGGTGCGCTGACGAGATCGATGCCTTTTTTCTGGCTCAGTGCACGGAGGACAACTTGGAATTGAGGATTTGTAAAAACACCGGCTACGCTGAGGATGCCTGGCGCTGCTCCTGCCTGAGAGCCCAGCAGGAGCGCATCCACGGCATTCAAGCTGATGGCAGTGGAACCACCTCGGTTGCCAGCGGTGATGGGACCCGAAGTCGAGGAAGAAGCTCCCACAGGAACTCCCGATCCGGGATTGATCAAGGGATAGCTCGAATTATTGATATCGCGCCCAAAGCCCATGGTTCCACCCCCGCCATAAACTCCAGACCCGCCGGCTAATGCAAATTGGCCGAGCAGCCAATCAAAGCCGAGTTCGTTAAGGTTGTTTTGAGTGACCTCCAAAAACTTTGCCTCGATCTCGACTTGGGTTGGCCGGGCGGCAACCGCTATTTCTACCAAGCCATCAATAAAATCCAAATTGGGTTGGGTGTTTTTGACAATCAATCGACTGGAGCTGGGGATATAATTGGCGCTTGCTCCAGGGGGGAATTCTACGCCTTGGGAAACGAGAAAGTTCACAGCTTTCGAGGTGGCCGCGACGGGTTGGCCGTCTGCGCCGGTTTCGGGAGCGCTGCCAGGCACGGATTCAACAAATCCTGGAGGAACTTTGTATTCCTTGGTGATCAGCACATCGGTATTTTCGGTTTGCGGAACCACGACCACGGCATGGCGCTCGATCTTGATTTTTAGGTTTGCCGCACGAGAGACATAATCGAGGGCCGAGCGGAGGGGCACATCCTGTAGCGAGAGGGTAATCGGATAGGAGGCATCCGGAGAGTCGGGAGGAAGTTTGAGAACGATATTAACACCCTTATTCTTTGGATCAGGTTCGGTGTCATCCAACTCCGCCGCGCGTTTGCGAAGGAAGCCAATGGCTTCGACAATGGAGGAATCTGTGAAATCGAGCTTCGGAATAATGATTGTGTCGAGTTTGTCACCAATGGCTTCCGTGCCGCTCACGGCGATGTCAGGCTGCTCGATGATGGAGGTTACACCCTCATTGAATTTCCGAACCGGAAGCTCCCAGGCTTTTTGCACCTGCATAAGCATATCGCCGCGGGTTTCATTGTAGGCGGCGTCTGCATATTTTTGGCGGGCTCCGTTGATGCGTTCCATCAACTTCCGAGCGGCGATGTTGTATTTATCAACATTCAAAACTTGCTCGCATCGCTTGAAGGCGAGGTCGTAGCGGCCAGTTGCAAAAAACCCCTCGCTTTCCT
>CALFPA010000076.1 GCA_937919825.1 uncultured Spartobacteria bacterium
TATATAAATATAAATAAAATAGCAGAAAATGAAATAGCCGCGATTCCAGCGAGGTAGAAAGTGATTTTTGGTTTCTTCATAGAAGAGCGGCCATGCGGAGTTGAATTTATCTCGTTGCAATGGATCTGGATTCTGGGGTGTTTGCCCAATACCCCGGCCTGGCTTGGTGATGCTATGTAGGCGTCGGTTTTTTTGACCGATTTATGCATAAACACTCCATCCAGAAATACGGCCCGCCGCTTGGAATTTTATTTCTAACGGCTTTTACGATGATTTTTTTTAGCAGCGCGAGCGACGGGCGCGCATCGGGGGAAAGCGCGGAGGAGTTGTTTAAGCGAGGTCTGAGTGCAGAAGCTCGACTCGATCTCTTTGGGGCGCGCGAGGATTTTCAGAAAGCGATTGAGATTGATCCTAATCTTATGGGCTTGCTGGAACATACAGCGTGGTTTTTGTATTTGAACGGATTTCATAATCCGGAGTGCCTGCATCTTTTCGAGGAATGTCTCCCCCGGTCTTCGGATCCGAATGCGGTTCGCCAGGCGATCACTCAACTCCGTGAAGAGATGGGCTTGGAGCTGGGTCAGGCAAGACCGCCAACCGCCCGCCCGGCACGGGAAGCTGAGACTCTTCCGGCACGGCTCCAGTATGCGCGGGAGACTTTTTGGTCTGGTGCGCCGCAAGACGCTCGGGCCTTGATGGAGAAACTCGTCGAGGAAAACCCGAAGGAGGCAGCCCTGCGCCTGGAATTAGCTCGCGTGCTCATCGCACTGAACGACTTTGCTGCGGCTGGCAAAGAATTACACATCGCCCGAGCGCTGCGCCCGAACGAACCGGAAATCGCCCTTGAGCTGTCGAAAGCTGAAGCTTTGCGCGGGCGCCGCACGGCGGCGCTGCGGGCCCTTGAGGGCATCGAGTTTCCAGACGCCGCCGCCTTACCACCTCGCGCGAGCACGGGCCTACCACTACGCTGGGGAGTTTTTGCCAGCTTCTGCGGAATACCGCCTCGTGCTTGCTGAGCGGCCGTTCGATGAGATCGCTGCGCATGGTCTGACCGAATCCAGCCTGCGCACCAATGCCGTGCCCGAAGCTCGCTCCTTGCTCCAGGAATGGCCTGGCACCTCACTGGTCGCGAATTGGTCCGAGCGCATCACGCTTGAGAGCGAAGTGGCTGCGCCCCGGGTGCTGGCAAGCGGGAGCTTGTTCAGCAACAACCTGACCTACCGAAATTGGAATGCCGGCGCGGATTTTCGTTTCCGGCCGCTGGACGCCCTGGAGGTGAATTTTGCGACCACGCACGGATGGTTTGCTCAGGAGGATTTCGGTTCCATCGAACGCCAGACGGGAGAGGTGATCTTGCGATACCAATCCACGGATATTTGGGCGGCTTCCGCCAATTTTGGCGTGAATGGGTATAACACCGGCTGGACCAGTGTGACGGGAGGTGTGGGCGTGATGATCCGTCCCGTTTCCACCTTGGAGATCAACCTCAAGGCCGATCACATGGATGTGGTGGATAGCGAGCCTCCGCTGGGCCTGTCTCTCTACGACTTGGCATCGACGATCGGCGCGGTCGGCGGAAGGGCCACCATGGACATGCTGAGCCTCTCGACCACATGGAAGCCCGTGGAGCGCCTCGAGTTTTTTGGAAAATACAAATTGGCGACCTTAACGGGTGACAGCATCCTTAATGATTACTATGTGAACGCCGCATACAGCTTGCTGCGCTCCCCGCTCGTGAGGCTAGGCTACGGTTTCTCACAAACACGCTTCAGCAAAGCCTCCCCCGTCTATCAAGACGGCGCGAGCTCCACCTCGCTCTACTACGATCCCGAAGACTTGCTGGTGCAGAATTTCTATGCGGAATTTTCGCAAAATCTCGGGAAAAGTTTCACTTATGGGGCCGAGTTGCACTTTTACCAGCAACCGCTCAATGGCGGCACGGGGGGCGGGCTCTTTGGCTTTTTGAAATACAGCTGGACTGACCATCAGGCCCTTCGGATCGATGCGCGCTATTTCAGCCAAGACCGAGGGCTCAATCGCGATGGCACCTCCTCATCGCACTACGATTCCTTAAACATTGTGACCAGCTATGAATACCGATTCTAAAACATTGCCATCCTCGGCGCCCGCACCTTCACGAAAGCATCGATTTCACGATGAAATACTAACGCAGCATGCGCGTCGCAATTTCATCGTATTTCTTCTTACTGTGACAAGCGCTCTGGCCTACCTCGTCTGGGTCATCTGGCATATCGACTACACCTTTTGGTATGTTGGCACGCCCTACATTTTTGCTGAAGTGATTTGCTTCATTAGCATGCTCCTGTGGGGTGAGATGATGATGCGCCGCCGCGAGCATGATCCTGCCGGATTGCCCATGCAGCATTCCCTTCCGGCAGTCGATGTGATCATCACCTGTTGCGGGGAGTCGCTTCGATAATCTCTTCAAGCTCATGCTCGCCTCATTTGCTGCCATGGCTGAGAAGGTCATCCATTTGGAGGAACTAAAATATTATGTCGATCATGACTCACTGACAGGGCTTGCCAACCGAAGTCTTCTTGTTAGTGAGATCGATAAACTCATTCAGCTCACACGCCTCGAGAAACCGATCGGGCTTCTTTTCCATATACGCTTCGACAGCATCACTGAGATCAATGACAACTTCGGCTACACCGCTGGGGATAATTTACTTATCGAGGCGGCAAAGCGTTTGAGATCACTCCAAGGGGGCAACGCTTTTGTGGCACGAGTCGGTGGCGATAAGTTTATGGTGCTCATGAGAGATATGGACTTGGAGAAAAACTTCTCAAGCCTCCTCAACGAGGTGGAGTTATGTGTGGCGCTCCCATTTCGTATCAACCGCGATGAAATCCGCATTTCTGCTGATGTGGGTTGCACCGTGATCAGTGACCCCACGGCCCACCCCATTGAAATGCTCCGCCGTGCCGAAGTGACTCTGCGCCATGCGACCTCCCAGGAAGTCGGCGCTCATCGAAAAGTCTACACCTACCAGGAGCAGATGTTTCAAGAGCGCCTTGAGCTCCATAAGACGAATCTTCTCATCAGGCAGGCTTATAGTGAGAACCGGTTTCTTCTTCGCTTCCAACCAGTATACGATCTGGCCACCAATAGCTTGATCGGCGCGGAAACGCTTCTGCGATTGAGACAAAAGGATGGCGAAATCTTGGTTGCTGGCCAATTCATTTCCGCCATTCCACGCATCCGCTACCAAGCCAGTATTGACGAGTGGGTTTTCAGCGAATTTCTCCGACAATTCGGCGAACGCAGTTCCGGTCGAAAGCTTCTGGAAATTAAAGGTTTTATGCTCAGCGTGAATGTGACGCCTGTCTTTCTTTCCGTGAAAGGATTCGCCGAAAAATGGCTGGCCAAATTATCCAACGCGGGCATCCCTCACCATGTCATCGTCTTGGAAGTGGTAGAAAGCCCCCTCCTCCTCGCCAATGAGAGCTTGATCGAAAACTTAAATCAGCTTCGCGCCGCCGGCGTGAGAGTGTCGGTGGATGACTTTGGTTCCGGATACAGCAATCTGCGGCATCTCATTCAATTGCCTGTGGATATCGTGAAATTCGACAAGGCCTTTTTGTCCGAACTGACCACCCATCAGAGCAAGTCACGCATCCTCTTGCCGAGCCTGATCAGCCTTTGCCACGAACTGGGCTATCAATCCATGTGCGAAGGCGTCGAGACATCCGAGCAAGTCGAATTCCTCAGCCATACCAAGTGCAGCTTCGGCCAAGGCTTTTTCTACGGAAAAGCCATGCCCCTCTCAGAAGTCCTGGCCCTCTCGCAACGGGAGCCTTCCGTTTTGGTTCATCCGCCCCAGCTCCCCGCTTAATCTCGAACAGGCCTGCCGCCTGATCGCCCGCTATGGGGAGCACAACAACACCGAGCGGCTGGCCGCGCTGCTGTGTTTTTTTTGGTGGAGGAAAAGAGAAAGACCTGAAGGGCTTCTTTATTTGCCGAAGTGATCGGTATCGACGAGGCGTGTGACATTCAGCTCGATACGGAAGAAGGGGAGCGCCGCGATCGACGCTCCCCTTCCGGTCAGGATGGTTTTACTGGCAGGCTTCGCACTCGCCGCCGTTGCGCATGGCTTCGATGGAGCAAGCCATCTTTTGCTCGGCAGTGAATTCCGGCTTGGGTCCGGCGACGACGCCACGGAGTTCCTTTTTCACATTCGTGGTCGGGCCTTCGATGCTCGAGGCCCCGAGGGTGCGGAGGTAGTAGGTCGTCTTGAGACCAGTGTGCCAGGCGCGGCGATACATCTTGCTCACGACACGCATGTCGGGCTCGCCGATGAAGAGGTTCACCGATTGCGACTGATCGATCCACTTTTGCCGGCGCGCGGCGGCATCGATGACAAACTCGTGGCCGATGGTGAAAACCGTGCGGTGTTTTTCGCGGATCGAGTCAGGGATTTCCTCGATGTTCGTGAGTTCGCCCTCGAAGTATTTCAGTTGTTCGAGCATGCGGGTATCCCATTTGCCGATCTTCTTGAGGTCGCGGACGAGTTCGGTGCTGAGGATGGTGAATTTGCCGCCGAGATTTTCTTTGGCGTAGAGGTTTTTGTAGTTCGGCTCGATACAAGGCGTGGTGCCAGTGATGTTCGAGATCGTCGCTGTGGGGGCGATGGCGAGGACATTCGAGTTGCGCATGCCCTGGCGCTTGATCTTCTCCCGGACTGGGGTCCAGTCGAGGCGGCCACCGCGGGGAACATCAATCTTCACGCCGCGCTCGCGCTCGAGGAGGTCGATGGTGTCCTGCGGAAGGAGGCCGCGATCCCACTTCGAACCGCGGAAGCTCGAGTAGGGGCCACGCTCGGCGGCGAGGTCGCTCGAGGCGCTGTAGGCGTGGAAGGCGATGGACTCCATGAACTCATCGTTGAACTCGACAGCTTCCTGCGAGGCGAAGCCGAAGCCGCGCTTGAAGAGGGCATTCTGGACTCCCATGACGCCAAGGCCGATTGGGCGGTGGCGGATATTCGAGCGCTTGGCGGCTTCGGTCGGGTAGAAATTGATGTCGATGACATTGTCGAGCGCACGAATGGCTACGGTGATCGTCTCCTTAAGCATCTCGTGATCGAGCGTGCCATCGGCCTTCATGTGCGAGTCGAGGACGACCGAACCGAGGTTGCAGACAGCCGTTTCATCCTCACTGGTGTTCAGCGTGATCTCGGTGCAGAGGTTCGACGAATGGATGACGCCGACATGATCCTGCGGACTGCGGAGGTTGCAGGGATCCTTGAAGGTGATCCATGGATGGCCGGTCTCGAGAAGCATTTTGAGCATTTGCTTCCAAATTTCGATGGCCGGAATTTCTTTGCTGGAGATTTTGCCTTGGCGGGCGAGTTCCTCGTAGTGGAGGTAGCGTTCTTCGAATTTTCGGCCGTAGGCTTCGTGCAAATCAGGAGCCTCGTTCGTGCGGAAGAGAGTCCAGTTTTCACGGGCCTCCATGCGCTTCATGAAGAGGTCAGGCACCCAGTTTGCGGTATTGAGATCGTGGGTGCGGCGGCGGTCATCGCCGGTGTTTCGGCGCAGTTGGAGGAAATCCTCGATGTCGTTGTGCCAAGTCTCAAGGTAGGCGCAACCGGAGCCGCGGCGCTTTCCACCTTGGTTGACGGCGACGAGTTGGTCGTTGTGGAGTTTGAGGAAGGGGATAACACCCTGTGACTCGCCGTTGGTGCCTTTGATGTAGCTACCGGTGCCACGCACAGCAGTCCAAGAACCGCCGAGTCCGCCGGCCCATTTTGAGAGGTAGGCATTTTCGGCGATACCGCGTTGCATGATCGACTCGATCGAGTCATCCACTTTGTAGAGGTAGCAGCTCGAGAGTTGACTATGGAGCGTGCCGGAATTGAAGAGCGTCGGGGTGCTCGAGCAGAAGCGGCGCGATTTGTAGAGATTGTAGAGGCGGACGACCCAGTCCTCCTTCGCGGTGGGTTCCTCGATGAAGAGGCCCATGGCGACGCGCATCCAAAAGAACTGAGGCGTCTCGAGACGGCGGGTTTGTTTCTTGGTTTTATCAACGATGAGGTAGCGATCGTAGAGGGTCTGGATGCCGAGGTAGTCGAAATCCATATCCGCCGTGGGATCGATGGCATCGGCCAGAACATCGAGGTCGTAGCTGAGGAGTTTGGGTGTAAGGCGTTCGATTGAAACGCCGGTGCGCAGGTAGTTTTTGAAGGCTTTGCGGTGTGCATCGCGGAGGCTCTCGATGCCATCGCGGGCGATGCGCCAATCGAGAACTTCCTCGTAGATATAAGAGAGGAGAATCCGGGCAGAAAATTTGGCAAAATCCGCGTCCCGTTCGATGAGTGTGCGGGAGTTGAGGATGATCGTATTTTTAAGGATATCCTCGGTGACCTCGCTGCCAATGGAGCGGCGGAGTTCTCTCTCGATCTGGGCGGCGTCAAGATTGAGGTCGAGCCCAATCATGGCGAACTGGATTCGTTTTTTCAGCTCCGAGCCATCCCAGAGAATATTTTCGCCATCGCGCTGAGTGACCATGATGAGGGCATCCTGGACATCGCTGGTTGCGGCCTCGGCCTCGGTTTTTGCGTTCTCGGTGCGGTGACTGGCGCGCTGGGCGCGGTAAAGAATGTAGCTCTCGGCGACCTTGTAATATCCCTGCCTCATCAGTTCCTCCTGGACCAAATCCTGAACATCTTCGATGTGAACGAATGCGGACTCGCGAACCCGAACTCGCTCCGAGACGCTCCGTGCGATGATCGCGGAGGCGGCGGGATTTTCCTTCATGTCGAGAAAAGCGCGGCGGCACGCGTGCTCGATCTTGGATTCGATCCAAGGCACAACCGAGCCATTGCGGCGGATGAGGCGGACACTCATCGGAGCGGATTCCATCAAATCCTCGGAGCGGGTGCCGGAGCGGACGGAGCGTTTGAAAACCAGGCTCTTTGCGACATCGTGAGCATCGTTTTCGATAAGGGCTTTTTCGATGAGGAGCGAGAGGTCGTTCTCGGAAAGGCGCAGCGAGCCGGCTTTCTCAGCCTCTTCAGCGAGGCTCAACGCGACAGAGTGCGCGACATTCGCGACGAAGCCGCGGTTTTGTTCATTGAAAATATTTTTCTCTTCGCGAGAGAGGAGGAGGTCCGTGAGCGCCTCGCCGATTTCATCGGCAACATCGGAGAGGTTGAAGGATTCCTCCTCGCCGTTGTGGCGGGTGACGATGATTCCCTGCAAGGGATGCGACGGCGTGGGAATGGCTTCGCGCCAGGAGAAGTCGGGCTTCTGGTCGCGTGGCATGGTGACGAGGCGCTTGAGCGCGCGATCTTCGTCGAATGAGAGAGTTCTAGGCATTTTCGGATGAATTCGGGGTGGGGTGGGTGGAGTAGTTTTTAGAGATCGTCATCGGAGACGCCGGCGAGATCGACCCCGCGGCGGTATTCGGTGACGCGGCCTTCGAAGAAGTTCGTTTCTTTTTTGATCTCCATCATCTCGGAGAGCCAAGGAAGCGGATTGGCGATGTCCTTGTGGAGCGGCTCCAGGCCTACGCCGACGAGGCGGCGGTCGCCGATGTAATCGATGTATTGGCAGAACTCCTCGACAGTGAGACCAACCCCGGCAGCCGGCAGGCAATCGCGGATGAATTGTTTCTCGAGCCGGATGGCCTCGCCCATGGTGGCGCGGAGATCTTCGCGGAAGTCTTCGGTCCAGATTTCGGGATTTTCGTCCACGAGGTCTTGGAAAAGCTGGCGGAGAAGCTCAATGTGGTTCGACTCGTCGCGGAGCGTGTAGCTGATCATCTGGCCGATGCCGGGAAATTTATTTTGCCGGTAAAGGGCGAGGATCATGCCGAAGAGGCCGTAGAACTGCGTCCCCTCCATGCACTGTCCGAATAGGAACATATTTTTCGCAAGGGCGGATTTGTTTTCAGCAACCGAGAAATCCGTGTCGCCACGGAGCGCGCGGCTGTTGCTCACGACGAAATCCGTTTTGTCCTTGATGGTGGGGATATCCTCAAACATCGCCTCGCACTCGTGGGGGTTGATGCCGAGCGAGCTGATCATGTAAACGAGCGAATCGGCGTGGATGTTTTCCTCTTGGGCGTGGCGACCGAGCGCGAGCTTGAGTTCTGGCGCGGTCACGGCCTCGCGAATGACATGCAGGACATTGTCGCCCACGATGCCTTCGGCAGCTGAAAAATACCCGATGCCCATTTTAATAATCCAGCGGTCCACTTCGGAGATGAAGCCCGTTGTGTCGCGCCAATGCTCACAATCCTTCTGCATCTGGATGTCTTCGGGCTCCCAGTGATTGGCCTTCATCTTTTTGTAGATGTCGTAGGCCCAAGTGTATTTCAGGGGCAGGATGTTGAAAAACATGGTCTGACGACCATTGATGACGCGCTTGGCGGCGTAGGCGGCTTCGGCCTTGGCGCTGTCGAGAATGAATGTGCGGTCTCCGAGTGAGATAGTTGTGGTGGCCATGATGGGTGGTGTTTGGGTTATTTATTTTAAGGGTTCCGCCTCCTAGAAAACCATGTTGCCTTCAACTAGGCGGCGCAAGTGGGAAAGTTTTTTATCAAGTCCCGGCGTCTAGTCAAAAAAATACCACCGATTGGCGTAAAAAAAATCACGACCACTATATATTGTGGTTTTCCCCGAAAGACCCACAAGCAAGTCTTGGGCCAATTTTACTTCATTAGTTTGCTGTAGTTTGGGAAAACTTAGTGCTGAAAGTCGGCGTGACAATTAGCCCGTCGAGAGGATAGTCGGGGGGCATGGAAATCCTTAAAACCCTCGCCGTCGCGCTCAGTCTTGGCACGCTGGCCGGGCTGAATCTCTACCTCACGGTGTTCGTCACCGGCTTGGCTGTGCGGATGGATTGGGTGGCGCTTCCGGCACCGCTCCAGGGACTCGAAGCGCTCGCTCATCCAGTGGTGCTGGCGGTCGCCGGCGTGCTTTTTTTGATCGAGTTTCTTGCCGATAAGATTCCGTGGATCGATACGGCTTGGGACGCGGTGCACACCTTCATTCGGCCAGTGGGAGCGGCTGCGCTGGCTGTGGCCGCGATTGGCGACGCGCATCCAGTTTTTGAGATCGTGGGCGTGCTTCTGGCAGGCGGCATGGCCTTCTCCGCGCACTCGGCGAAGGCGGGAACTCGCGTGATCGCGAACGCATCGCCGGAGCCATTTTCGAATATCGGCTTAAGCTTGGGCGAGGACATCTTGGTGCTGGGCGGACTTGCTTTGGTAGCTTGGAATCCGCTTCTGGCCTTGTTCTGCTCGGTTATTTCGGTGGCGACAGCTCTTTGGTTCCTTCCAAAAATCGTGCGTGGCGTGCGCGCGAACCTCTGGTTGGCTTGGATGAAACTCCAGTCGCCGCCTGATTCCGAAAAACCCTCCGCGCCGCTGGCGAGGCTGCCTGAGCGGTGGGATACGCTCCTTCGCCGAATGAGTGCCAGCAAGTCCGCGATCGAGTGGACACTCCCGTGCATCAGCCGCCGGGGCGATAAGTTGCCTGCCAATCTTTCCGGTTGGATCGTGAGTTTGGCCGATCAGCCTGCAGAAGTTTATTTCATCGGACGCACTTGGCGCGGGGGAGTCCTCGCCGCGCTAGACATCCAGGGGGCGACCATTGAATTTCACGATGGATTTCTGGCCTCGAGAATTGAAATCCGCCATCGCGACGGACAGCCCAAGCAAGGTTTTTCGTTCGATGCATCGCTCTCGAAATCCGCTCAGGAAGTGGCTTCTCGATTGATAGACGATTCCAGACTGGCCTCCCGCTCACCGGGATTGGCGCCAAGGCTCACCTAGCGTTTCGGCGGATTCGCACGCGGCGGCTGAATGACGATTTTCTGAGTCATCATAGAAACATCGTCAATTTTGTTCCCACTGGCCAAGTGGTGGTCGAACACGGCCGCTGCTTGCGGGCGAGACATGATATCGGAGAGATTCAGCAACTCGAGCCGCTCGGTGTAATCGCGAAAGTCCAAGCGGACCTTGCCTATTGTCAGCAACTGAACAACCAAACTCATCACATTCGTGTTGGAGTGGCCAACCTTGAGGATGAATTCGTCGATCTTTGTGGCGAGGGAGACGATTTTTGGCGGAACGGGCTCGCGGGTGCCTTGATCAATCAAAAACATTTCATCACGAATCATGATTCCCTTGGAGGTCTTGGGCGGCTTGATGCCGGTATTGGTAGGAGTGCTCATGGTATTCTAAAAAATCTAATTTTTGCAGCGCGGTAATCAAGGTCTGCATTGCCATAAAACTAACCTGGCGGCCAAGCAAGTTGACGACCGCCTAGAAGGTGAACATGGAGATGAGGGACCGTTTCGCCGCCGTGTGATCCGTTGTTTATGACGATTCGAAAACCATCGACAAGTTTTTCCAATCGGGCGATCTCAGCGGCCGAGAACAGAAGGCGGCCGAGAAGCGCACAATCAGCTTGGGAAGCCGCTCCGAGGCGCTCGAGGGGTTTTTTAGGAACAATCAAAATATGCACGGGAGCCTGCGGAGCGATGTCTCGAAAGGCGAGGCACTGGTCATCCTCGAAGACGATGTCGGCGGGAATTTGGCGAGCGATGATTTTTTCGAAAAGCGTCATGCGAGGCGAAGGTTGAGTTCCTCCTTGCGGCGGGATTGATCGATTTCCGAGCGGACAAATTGGACGATTTCGCCGGTGAGTTCCGAGCAATCAGAGCGCCAGACCTTCGCGCCACGGAGCAACTTCACACAGGCGTGGAGATCGCCGAGTTCCACCTGCTGGGCGGGAGAGTCGGGGATTTCGCGCAAGCGGACGCGGAGCAATTCGAAAAACGCCAACTCAAATCCGTTGCCGGCGCGGCGCGCGAGGTCGGAGAGCGAGATGCGCACTGGCGGCGGGAGGGTTTGGAAACAACGGGCGACATCCGAGTAACCGATGACCTGCAGCACCGATTGGACGGCCTTTTCGAGTCGGGGAATCGTCACGATATTGTCCTCGAAATCCTGTTGCAGGAAGCTCGAGATGCTTTCGGTGACATGGTTCGTGAGCCACCATTTTTTGTAGCCAGCGCTTTCGGCAGCGCGAACCACGGCGGAGGAAAGCCAGGCGCGGTCGTAGTTCATCACGCTGCCATCATGGAAACGCACGAGCGGGAAATTGTCGCGGAGTGCAATCACGCCTTGAAAAGCTCCCGTTGATCCGGCGTGCGTGCGACGCGTTTTTCGAGCGACTCGATTTCGTCGATAAAATCGCCGACCTCCTGAAACTCCCGGTAAACCGAGGCGTAGCGGACATAGGCGACCGGATCGATTGCGTGCAGGCGATTCATCACATGGGCGCCGAGTTTTTTCGAACTGATCTCGCGGTCTTGCTGAGCCTCAAGTTCCTGCAGGATGTCCTCCACAGCGCGCTCCATTTGCTCGAGTCCGATCGGGCGTTTTTCGCAAGCTTTGCCGATGCTCGAGAGAAGCTTCTGACGATCGAGGGGTTCCCGGCGCCCATCGCGTTTCACGACCCGCATTTCATTGTGCTCAAGAACCTCGTAAGTCGTGAACCGCGTCTCGCAACCGAGACACTCGCGCCGCCGGCGAATACTCACTCCGTCCTTCGAGAGCCGGGAGTCGATCACCTTGTCGTCAATTGTTCCACACTTGGGGCAGCGCATATATATTGTGTCGAATTCCGGATGGCGGGAAAATCGACACTACATCTTGTGAGGTCAATTTTATTTTCGGGAACTCGAAATTTCCGTGAAAAACCAAGGCGCAATGTCTCGGAAAAGAAGTTGCAGCGATTGGATTTTTTCTTGAGGATTTTGGGCAACCTCTCAAAGCCATGAACATCTCCAGCGCCAGTTCCGCTTCCGCCCAAGCCATCGCCGCGATGGAGCGTTCGCGCGCGAGTTCCACGGCCGCCGAAGCCCGGCGCTCAGCGGAACAAGCCACGGCAGCGCAGGTTCAAACCAAGCGCGCCGTTCAGCAAGCCGCCGCCGCGCCGAGGGAGGAGAGCCGAATTTCTCCCGACATCCGCCAAATCACCAAGAGTGAAGTTCGGCGCGAATCGGAGGAAAACCGTTCCGAAAATGTTCGTCGCATCGGCGAGCAAATGGCGGCGAAATTCCGCGAAGTCGCGCGCCGTTCAGAGGGTGTCCGAGCCACCGGCAATCGCGAGCGGGAGAGTTTTTCGGCGGTCGCCTGAAAAACACGCCGCAGGTGGCGAGGCCCGAATCGCAAAAACCACACCACTCCTTCGGCCCGCTTGTCACATGAAGACCACACTTTTGCCCGAGCAGATTTCCCGGATCGTGCGGTTGGCTTGGGAGGACAGAACGAGCTTCGAGGAAATCGAGAAGCGCACTGGCTTCGTGGAGCGGGAAGTCATAGCGATCATGCGCCGTGAGCTGAAGCCTTCAAGTTTTCGCCTCTGGCGTAAACGAGTGAACGGCCGCATCACCAAACATCGCCGATTGCTCGAGCGGAAGCTCAAAGGACCTCCACTTCCGGACTTTGATGTGTGAAATCAAGGAGTCTTTGCGGCAAGTAACGGCAGACCCGCAAAGCTACTGATCCTCTTAAAAAGCCGCGAAGGCTTTCGGCTCTGCTCCGGCGGGAATTTTATTCAAAAGGGTGGCGATTGTTTGGGTTTGGCCGGGGAGGATTCGGGTGGGGGCGATGTCGGCGAGGGGTTGGAGGACGAAGGCTCGCTCGGTGATTCGGGCGTGGGGAAGGGTTAGCTCGGGCAGGGTGAAGGCGAGGTTGTCATAGTAAAGGATGTCGAGGTCGATCGTGCGCGGGGCGTGGTGGGCGTGGTTCGACGGCCGGCCGAGGATTTGCTCGATGCGTTGGAGTTTTTTGAGGAGGTCGAGCGGGGGAAGAGTGCAGGCGAGTTCGATGGCGGCGTTGAGAAATGGGGCGGAGCCGGGCGGGCAATCGACGGGTTCTGTTTCGTAGATGTGCGAGCAGAGGAAGGGGCCGCGATCTTCGTGAAGGGCGAAGAGGTGGCCGCGGGCGGCGCGGAGGTTTTCTAGGCGGTCGTCGAGGTTGGAGCCGAGCGCGATGCCGACCCTCATTTCAACCCGAGGACATCCTGCATGTCGTAGAGTCCTGGCTTTTGGCCTTGGGCCCAACGGGCAGCGCGGAGGGCGCCTTTCGCGAAGGTGTCGCGGCTGGAGGCTTTGTGGGTCAACTCCACGCGCTCGCCGACATTCGCGTAAATCACAGTGTGGTCGCCCACGACATCGCCGCCACGGACGGCGTGCATGCCGATCTCGGTTTTCTGGCGCTCGCCGACCATTCCCTCGCGGCCGTGCATCACATTCTTGTCGTAATCCAGCTCGCGGACCTCGGCGAGGATTTCGGCGAGGCGGCGGGCGGTGCCGCTCGGGGAGTCTTTCTTCAGGCGGTGGTGCATTTCCACAACCTCGAGATCGAAGTCCGGGCCGAGGATTTCGGTGGCTTTGCGAACGAGCCAGAAGAGGGTGTTCACGCCCACGCTGAAATTTGGCGCGAAGACGACGGGGATTTTTTTCGAGAGTTCGGAAATGCGGGCGCGGTCGGCGTCGTTGTGGCCGGTCGTTCCGATGACGAGGATTTTCCCGGCGGCGGCGCAAGCTTCGGCGACCGTCACGGTGGAGTCGGCATGGGTGAAGTCGATCACGGCGTCGCACGAAGGCAAAGCAGCGGCGAGGTCGTCGCCGACATCGAGGCCGTCGGAAAGTTCGAACGCGGCAGGGTCGGCTTTGGCGCAGGCGATGAGGGCTTGGCCCATGCGGCCACGAGCACCGTTGATCAAAACGCGGGTGGGTTTCACAGGCCGAGCTTGTCGAGGGTTTCGGTGAGGCGCTTGCGGTTGGCCTCGGTCATTTCGCACAGCGGGAGCCGGACATCGGCCGACATTTTGCCGAGGCGGGCGAGGGCGAATTTCGTGGGAACGGGATTCGGCTCGATGAAGAGGTCTTTAAAAAGGGGATAGTATTTCAAATGGATCGTGAGGGCCTTGGCCGCGTCGCCCGCGAGGTAGTGGCGGACGAGGTTCGAGACTTCGGCGGGAATGAGGTTCGAGGCGACGCTGATCACGCCGATGGCGCCGACCGAGAGGAAGGGCAGGGTGAGCGAGTCGTCGCCGGAGAGGATTTCGAATTCGGTCGGGAGGGCGGCGCGGAGTTGGTTCACGCGCTCGACGCTGCCGCCGGCTTCCTTGATGGCGACGATGTTTTTGAAATCCCGCGCTAGGCGGACGGTCGTTTCGACTGAGATCTCGATGCCGCAACGGCCGGGGATGCTGTAAAGAACGAGCGGGATTTTGACCGCTTGCGCGATGGCGGCGAAGTGGCGGTAGAGGCCCTCGGGGCTGGGCTTGTTGTAGTAGGGAGCGACGAGCAGGGCGGCGTCGGCACCGGCTTTTTCGGCGGCTTTGGTGAGGTCGATCGCCTCGGCGGTCGAGTTCGAGCCTGTTCCAGCGATGACTTTGCAACGGCCGGCGGCGGTTTCGATGGCGACTTGGATGACCCTCAGGTGCTCGTCGTGATCAAGCGTGGGCGACTCGCCGGTGGTTCCAACGGGGATGATTCCCGAGATGCCTCCGTCGATTTGCTCCTCGATGAGAGCTTGGAAGGCTGGGATATCGAATTGGCCGTCGCGAAATGGCGTGACGAGCGCGGTGTGGGCTCCTGCGAATGACATGGTGCGTGGATGGTTACAGGGAAATCACTCCATCGAAAACAAAATCCGCCGGGCCGGTGAGCTTGGCCGAGGCGAAGGAACCGTCGGGGTCTTTGGTGAAATCCACCCGCAGCGTGTCGCCGCCGCGCACGGTCACATGCAC
>CALFPA010000077.1 GCA_937919825.1 uncultured Spartobacteria bacterium
GGATTTTCCAAAAAAATTAAAGGATGTCAGCCACCAGAGAAAAACCAGAACCATGACGCCGGACAAAATCATGAGCGCCAGCATGGCCAGCTTATTGGTTGCTGGATCAATGTTAAAAATCTCTCTTTGAGGTAGAACAGAAATTGCAAATGCGAAAATCAAGGCGGCTAGGCCACACAACCGATCTGCTAGCACGCTCAATGTCGCCATCAATTTCCGCTCGGGATACAATTGGATCACATAAAGAATCCGAAACGCATCGCCGCCTGCCGCACCGGGTAGTCCTAGTGAGAAGAAAAGCCCTGCTCCGCAAAAAGCGAAAACCTTGCCCAACCCAACGGGAATGCCGAATAGTCGCAACATGAGCCACCATCGAACGGCGCAGAGCGACTCGGTGAGTAGGGCTGTAGCTAATCCTGCAAACAACCAGACGATATCGGCCTCTAAAAAAACTTTTGCCGCATCATTGCGTAATTCGGGATTGCTGAAAATCCGCCAAATCAAGAACACCGAGCACAAGCCCTGAAGGATACCAAACCAATATTTTCTCATGTCTTGAGCCGGGTTTGATTGTGCAAATCACCAAGGTTGTTGGATTGTTTCCATTGCATGCCGTTGTTCTTAGATCGAAGCTGCGATTTCTTTAAGAACATTCCTATTATTTCGAACTGTTTGCCGTCCTGCCTCGAAGAGAATGGCCGGGGCGCCAGGATGCAACCATCTATATCTAGGGACCACACTCGTCAAAACTATCACTTTTTTCCCTTTGAGGGTCGCACATTCCAAGGTCAAATCTAGGAATCGGTCTGTAATGATTTGATGAGAATGCCCGAAGACTTTCGCGATCGTTAATGGTCCTCGGTGAATGGTTTCCTGGTCGTCATGTCGCACGACATGCACCAATATGCATTCGATCTCTTGGCTATCCAAAAAATGGTGGAAGGGCGACGAGTCGGTTACGGCTCCATCACAGTAGAGATTCCCGGCGATATTTTGTGGCTGAAGCAATACCGGAACGGAACAACTGGCAACGATAAACTCGGCTAATGGGCCTTTTTTAATAATTTGAGCCGAGCCAGTTGTCAAATTAGTTACAGACAGGGAGAGATTAGCTGATTGGCAATCTTCAATTTGGAGATTGCCTATTTTTTTCTTGAGATGGGAAAGCACTTTTTTACCGCTGATCAATCCCGTTTGAAAAGGCAGATTGAAGGTCATCCCTAGGCCGCGCAAGAAGGATTTCCACTCAAAAAAACTATGGAGCATTTCCTTTTTCGATAAAATAACTCGGATTTCCTCAATCGAGAGTCCTGCCGCATACAACCCCCCGACATAGGAGCCCGATGATGCCGCGCCAATGTGACCGGGGGCAAGGCCAGCCTCGCGCAGTAGCCCATCAAGAAATCCGGCATGCACATTGAAGCCCAGCTTGGAAGAAGCTAGGGTCAGGGCCAATCGCCGATTGGCTAAAGGAGAGATTGCATCGGGCATGGAATGTCCGTAGAAAAATGTCGGCTTGACGCGTGGTCAAGAATCATATTGAGATTTTAAAAAAATGCAGCTTCTGCTCAGGAAAAATGAACGACGCCTTGAATGAATCCCAAAAAAAAGCGCGGCTTCTTGAACTAATTTCCAATGAAATTCTGGAGGTCGGAAGCGATTTTGATGAAAATTCCAACCTCCATGAAGCCGGGCTGGACTCTATGGCGACGATGCAACTCTTGATCAAGATCGAGCAGGCCTTTGGCGTTCAATTACCAGCCACCAAGCTGACTAAAGAAAATATGGCATCCGTCGCGAGCTTGGCCAAAATTATTTGATCTCAAAAATACGGCCTCATTTGTTTGGATCGTTATAGCCTGACCACTGCTGATTAGCGTCTCTCATCGATGTTCAAAAAAAGGGCGGAAAAGTTGGGGGATTTGACAGGAGCGGATTGCTTTATTCTGGCTCTCAGCAGCATGATGCGAAAGAATGGCCAACATGAATTAGTTGGCCAGACCCAATTGATTTTGGAAGGTCTTCCTAGCCTACTGGCCCTTGAAAAAACAGCTCGGGATTTTGGAAAAGACCATCCGATTCTTGACGCCAATGTGCATCGCAGCCCGTGGACTCTCATTCCGTCTTGGTGGAGCAATCCACTATCGAATAAAAGTTTATCACCGATCATTTGGCGGGAAACAGGACTCCCGAATTTGGGATCCCGAGAAACCAAGGAAATTGATTCCTGCCAAAAACTTGCCGAGCAACTTTTAAATAACCCTCTGGCTTTCCGGGGCGGGCTCCGAAATTTGCGGCTCGACCTTTTTTTGGGCAAGGATGGTAAATGCGTCTTATTATTTACTTGGAATCATTTGCTATTCGACGGCAAGGGGGCCGAATTATTAGTGGAGCGATTTATGGCAGCTATGCACGGAAGATCGCGTCCCTTGCTTCCAATAAAACCCGATAATCCGCTTTCTCTTCAGGCAAAATTCCGAAAGTCCAAGCCTTCGGTTGATCGTTTTTTTGAATTGGTGAAAAACAGGTATCGCAGCCTGGCTGGAGTCAAGCCTCCCAAGGGGTTGCTACGATATAAGATTTTAAAATACGACCGCGAAAAAACGCAGACAATCCTCCGTCGTGCGGAAAGTTTTTCTGGTCTTTTTTCGATCAGTTTTTTCTTAGCATGCGCGGCAAGAGGCCACCGGGCGGCCTTCCTCGCTAGGGGGGAAGATCCCTCTCACTATGTGAGCACCGTGCCCGTGCAGTTGCGACGAAAGGGCGCTCGCCAAAATCCCTTTCAGAACCAAGTCACCGTGTTGTTTTTCTCGATGAAAAAAGAGGACTTGGAAACCCTGGAAACCGCTGTGCAGGCGGCGCAGGCCCAGTTCGAGGAAATGACCAGACAGGACTTGGGAGGCTCTTTTGAGATGGTTTTGGGGTTGATGCGAAGGCTTCCCACAAACCTCTATCTGAAGTTTCTTGGGACCCAATTTTCTGGAGAAATTACATCGTTTTTCCACTCCGCCACGGGCTCGTTCTTGGGTGGCCTAGAGGAGTTCGGCGGCTCGCGAATCTTGGATGCTTACCATGTGCCATCCGTCTCCGCGCCTCCTGGATCAGGGCTTTTTTTTGGGGAGTTCGGCGGCCGCATCACAGCCACATTCTCGTGGAGAGAAGGGTCCGTTAATGAGAAAGAGGCCGATGCCATCCTGCAGCAAGTGAACCGTGACCTTCTGGGATCAGAAGACTTATGAAGGTCGATGTGATTGTTGTTGGGGGGGGGTCTGCCGGCGTTTCTGCTGCCATTGCCGCAGCTCGGCTCGGGGCAAGGGTTATGCTCTTAGAGCGCCAAGGCATGCTCGGCGGAATGGCCTCGTCCGCGCATGTCCATTCCATTTGCGGGCTTTATCAATTAAGGAAAACGGAGAAAGATCATTTGCTGCCAACAAATTCCGGATTTCCAATGGAGTTTGCGCAAAGACTTTTGAAAATCGGCTGTGCACGCGGGCCGGTTCGAGCCGGCTCATTGGATATCCTCTTGCATCAACCTGCTGGCTTTGCGTATTTAGCCGATCTTCTGGTTCATGCGGAGGAGGGATTGGAGGCGTGTCTTCATTCGGAATTAGTGGAAATCGAGATGGATGGCCCAAAAAAAATTGGGGGCCTCCGGATTCGCTCCCGTGGAAAAATCCAAAATCTCGAAGCGGCAATTTACATAGATACCACTGGTGACGCGGAAGTTGCATTGCTTTCCGGGGCAGATTTCGAATGTGCATCCAAAGATATTCTCCAAAGGCCAGCCTATATTTTTAGCATTGGCGGAGTGGATGGGGCCATGTTCTCAGATAATGCGCGACTCGAAATAGCGAGAAAGATTGCCTATGCCGTGAGCGCGCAGAATTTACCCCCCGATGCGCTTGGGATTGCCTTCCGGCAGGGCGTGATGCCCACAGAGGTGTGGGGGACCATTGATCTTGAGGCCAAGGGCTTTGATCCTTGCGATGGGGAAGGGCTGACGGCCATGGAATCCCGGGGCCGATTCCTAGCCAAAGCGGTAATGGATTTTCTCAAAGAACATGCCGAGGTTTTTTCAAAATCCTATATTTCCTCGTTTCCAGCGCGCGCCGGTGTGCGCGAAAGCCGCCGCGTCATGGGTCTCATGGAACTCACGGAAAACGACATTCTCACGGGAGCCCGATTTGAAGACGAGGTGGCCTTTTCTTCATGGCCTATTGAGTTGAGGGAAACCGCTCGCGGCCCGAAATTCCGTTTCCCCCAAGAAAATCGTTCGTGTGGCATTCCTCTGCGATGTCTCCAGTCCAGAAATATCCAAAATCTCTTCATGGCAGGACGCTGTATTTCTGCAACCCATGAGGCACAAGCCGCTTTGCGCGTCATCGGCACAGGCATGGCCATGGGGGAAGCTGCTGGCAAGGCAGCGGCGCAAGCGGTTCAAAATCTAAATTTCTCAGCATGAATATCGCTTCCAGCCTCTTCGAAAAGTGGAACCCCGAGGCTATTGCCGTGATTGAAAAGGCGTCTTCGCACACCTATGGCGAACTTCAGTCTTGGAGCTCTCAAGTGGCTCAGGAGCTTCAGGAGAATCATGGGGTGAAGCCTGCCGACCGAATCGGATTAATTTGCGCCGATGGATTCTATTATATTGCATTCTCTCTTGGTATTATAAAAGCCGACGCCTGCTTCGTTCCGATCGCGCCCGAACTTTCGGAATTGGAAAGGAAAAGTTTGGTCCAGACCATGCATCTTCATGGGATCATCACTGGCGATGCGGCATCTGGAATGTATCGCTATGAACGGATTACGATTCCGAGCGAGCCGCCATGGCATCAGGAATTCGCGTCCATGAATCCCGCCTTGATCCGCTTCAGCTCGGGAACCACTGGAGAATCGAAGGGCGTTCTCCTGTGTAATTCAACTCTCTTGGAAAGAATTATGGCAGCCAATGCGGGGTTGCAGATCACTCCTGCCGATCGGATTGTATGGGTTCTTTCCATGTCGCACCACTTCGCGGTTTCCATTCTGCTTTATCTTTGGAATGGAGCCACGATCGTGATCCCTCCAAGCCATTTCGCATCAGACATTTTAAGTTCAGCAACAGAAAATCGATCGACTGTCCTTTATGCGTCTCCATTCCATTTTTTTCTTCTCACCTCGGAGTTGGAAAAAATCTCTTGGCCCGATTTGCGTCTGGCCGTTTCGACAACCTCCGCGCTCCAACCCGATATCGGTGCAAAATTCGCTGAAGCCACCGGAATCCATCCGTCCCAAGCCCTGGGAATCATCGAGGCGGGTCTCCCCTTTCTGAATCGGATCGAACCTAGCAAGCGTCCACTTTCCATTGGTCTGCCGCAACCAACTTTTGAAGCTAAGATCATGGGGGCGACGAACGAACCCGTGGAACCCGGGTGTCCAGGGAACCTTTTCATCAAAGGCCCGGGGTTTTTTGATGCTTACATCGCTCCTTGGAAAAAGCGGCATGATGTTCTGTATAAAGGAGAATGGTTTGATACAGGGGACATCGCGGTGAAAGATGAAGAGGGCTTTTATCAATTACAGGGCCGTTCCAAGTCGGTCATCAATATTGGGGGAATGAAATTTTTTCCCGAAGAAGTCGAAGCCATTCTTTGCGAACATCCGGCCGTGCAAGAAGCCAGGGTCTCAACCCGTCAACACCCTCAATTTGGATCGATATCCTTTGCTGAAATTGTTCTAGCAAGCCAAAACAAATTAACCGCTAGTGAGCTGCTCGGTTTTTGCAGAAAGCGCTTGGCTCGACACAAAACTCCAGCCGAAATACTTTTCGTGGAACAAATACCAAAAACTCCAAGCGGAAAAATTTTAAGAAGATGAAAATTGCTATCATCGGGGGAGGACCTTCCGGAAGCGTCAGCGCGGCGCTCTTCGCCCAAAACGGGCATGATGTAGCGATATTTGATGAAGGCTCGCGACCGGAAATAATATCCGGTGAATCATTAGTCCCCGGGGTAATCCCTATATTTCGAAGATTAGGAATTGAAGATCAAATCGCCGCGATTTCCCTTTTAAAGCCTGGTGTTACCTTCATTCCGATGGGTGGTAAAAAAATTGAATTTCGATTTTCTTCGTTGCCCAAAAAATTTCCTCGTTACGCTTATAATACCCCGCGGCCCGCTCTGGATGAAATCTTAGAACAATGCGCTCTGGGATTTGGAGCAACCAAAATTCCCAAGCGCGCCGAACTCATATCTCAAGGCGACAAAATCGAATTGGCCCCCCCATCCCTCGATTCAGTCCCCCAATGGAATGGAAGCCAACCAGATTTTGTGATTGATGCCTCGGGAAGAAGTCGCGTCTCTTCCAAATTGATGAACATCAAAGCAGACATTGGCCCGCGCAGGGATGTCTCTCATTTTGCTCATTTTCATGGGATTCACCCGGAGTTTCCAAGTGGTCAAGTTATCATCAACCGATTGGAAAGTGGTTGGTCTTGGAGAATCCCACTCCCTGGAAAAACATCTTTTGGAATTGTTTTAGATCGAGTGGCTGCTTCAAACCTTGGGGACTCGCCGGAAGCTCGGCTGGATGCGGTTTTGAAAAACGATCCTTTACTGAAAGCAGAGACATTTGAAGCTAAAAGAATATCCAAAGTAGAAACTTACGCCAACTACCAACTGACCTCAACGCGTGGCGTGGGCGCAAACTGGGCTTGTGTAGGGGATGCCTTTGGCTTTGTTGACCCCATGCTGTCTCCAGGAATCCTGCTGGCGCTAAAATCCGCTGAATTACTGCATCAAAGGTGCCAATTTAATAATCTGAATGAATCTCTAAAGAGTTACTCTGCGGAGATGGTTACCAATCTTAATGCTTGGAGGTATCTAATAGACTTTTTTTATAGCGGGCGAATTTTTGAGCTCTACGATCAGGGACTCGATTTTCAAAGGAAATTTCAAAATTTACCAATCGGTTTTATCGATGCTTTCATGACCACCAATCTGGCATCCATGGCTTCGGGATTTACCACCGCCTCGCGTTTCGCCCAAGGAATTCTAGGATTCGCCGAGCGCTATATGCTAGAAAATCGAGCTAAGATATCAGAATATGCCATCGCCTGATTATTTTATGATCGGCGGTTTGTTGGAAATGAATACCGCTACAAACGCGGCGGTGCTGTTTTTTCTCCAGTTAGCGGTGATTCTTGGGGCGTGTGCGATTATGCGCTTTGTCATGATCCGCATTGGACAAGCACCAGTCATTGGGGAAATGATTGCAGGCGTTCTACTTGGCCCCTCTTTATTGGGAGCTGTCGCCCCGGAAACCTCGCAATGGCTATTCCCGTCTGCATCGAAGCCCACCCTGTATGCGATCGCATCCCTTGGGCTTACGCTCTACATGTTCATCGTGGGCATGGAGTTTCGCACTGAATTATTTGCAAAAAGAATTTTTACGGCGCTTTCGATCTCCTTAGCCGGCATCGTGGCCCCCTTTCTTTTAGGGATATTCTTGGCGATCTGGTTACAAAAGGAAGGCGGCTTTTTTTCGGCCTCGTTATCGACACCCGTCGCCTGCATTTTCATCGGTGCAGCACTTTCGATCACTGCCTTTCCGATGCTGGCGCGGATTATTGTGGAGAATGGACTTTCTGGAACACTCTCTGGAACAATCGCTCTAGCTGCAGGGAGCATCGATGATGTGGTGGCCTGGATGCTTCTTGCGGTTGTTTTGGGTGCCGTTTCTGGAAATCCGATGGTGATCGCGCTCGTTTTTGTGGGAGCGATTTTGTATGTTGCTGCTTGCCTTCTGCTAATCAAGCCCTTGATCCGATTTTTGCGTGCAAGGGTGGCGTCCGAGGCGGAACTTTTTAGTCTGATGTTGCTCCTTCTGGCGCTCGGGGCCTGTTTTACAGACTTGGTTGGGCTCTATTCGGTTTTTGGAGCGTTTTTCCTTGGACTTGTCATTCCTCGGGATGGTCTGGTGGAGCAATTCACAGCCAAAATAGGCCCCCTCACCTCAGCGATTCTCCTGCCGTTTTTTTTCACCTATTCGGGACTGAATACCTGCATCGGTCTCCTGAATTCCCCTTGGCTATGGGTCGTTTGTCTTGTCGTGGTGGCGCTGGCCATCATGGGAAAACTTTTTGCATGTTACGGAGCAGCAAGGCTCTCTGGAATTCCACATGCCGATTCGCTGACCATCGCCTCTCTGATGAATGCCCGGGGTCTGATGGAACTCATTCTTTTAAACATCGGCCTGCAGGCCGGGATCATCACCCCCACCCTTTTCACTATTATGGTTTTGATGGCTGTGGCAACCACCCTGATGGCTACACCGTTATTTCGTTTGGCCCGTCGACTTTCAGCCAATAACTGCTAAATGGTGTGCGACCCCAGAGCGGTTTGCTTTCGACTGAACATCCCTCCACTTGAAATCGATTCGACAACACGGCCAAATCCGGAAAATTGATTTGCCCACCAACGATCCAACAAGTCGCGCGAGTCCATATTTCCTCGATCATTGTGACATGGGAACGCCAACCGCACCCCTTGATTCCGTTTCGTATCAATATGATCGATCCTTTTTTTGCGGCTTCCGCCAATCGGCTCACGAGAAGGTCCTGCTGCTGCTGCGTCAAATAATGAAGAATATCAAAAGCGCAAACCACACAGCCGCCCGGCAATGGAACATCAGTTAAATCGCCCGCATGAAGTTCCATGTCCTGAAAACCAAGTATTTCCACCGCCTTCCGGCCAGCCTCAATCTTCCATTGGCCCAGATCCCAGCCCGTATAATGAGCTTGCAATCCATTCATCCTAAGCCACAAGCCAAAAAGCCCCAGCCCGCACCCCAAATCCAGAACGGGTTTCTGCGATTTCTGCACGACGCGCAGGGCCTCATCAAACACGGGGTCCGCAAGCAATTTGCTCCTGACATACCCTTTCAGCCATCGGCCCCCACCCATTGCGGCCGCGATCCTTCTTGCAAACTCAACGCGTTCTTGTTTGATCATCACGGCAGGTAATTCGTATCAAAAATGTGGGTTTTCGATAAAATGCGGACTGATAAATCCCGTTCCAGCCTCTTGACCGGATGGAGCTTGGCCAGCAGGGAGGCTTCCCGAGGAGGTTACCCCGTGCAAATTTACGCCCATTTTTACTTCATACTTCATGGATTCGGATTTTGGTCAAGATGGGTTTTTAAAAAAGCCCTGAATAAGCCGATCGATCCGGTCTTTGAAAGGTCTCGGCTCCAGAAAATGTTCTTTAACTACCTGTCGATGTTGCAAAAGAATGGCATTATCGAGTTGGATATTTCGGGCATGCAGGATTGCAAAAACTGGGAACGCTCGATCATCGCGCCAAACCATCCCTCGATTTTGGATGCTGGTTTTCTGATCTCCCTCGTCCCCTCGATGAATTGCGTGATGAAAGCCAGCCTCTTGCGCAACCCCGTCGCCTCGGGAGCCGTGCAGCTTGGAAATTTCATTCAAAATGATAGCCCGATGGCATTTATGAAAATGTGCAAGTCCGAACTAGCCTCCGGATCGAATATTCTCATCTTTCCAGAAGGAACCCGAACTTTGGAAAAACCGGTGAATGCCTTCCGCCCGACTTATGCCCTTGTTGCGAAGGCCGCCTCGGCACCAGTTCGCACGGTCCTTATTGAATGCGACTCGGATTATTTCGGGAAGAATTTCTCGCATTTCAAACCTGCGAAATGCCCGGTCCGATTTCGAGTCAGAGCAGGCCAAGTTTTCGACCCCGATTCCTTCTCGGGAGCGCGCCAACTCTCGGAGGAAATCGAAAAGTATTTTCGCCAAGAACTCGCCAACTCCTCTCCGCAATCCCCGCGCTAAAAATGGGAAAATATTTTATAAGGCGCGCAGCGAGCGGGCTGATTGGTGCCGGATTCTTGGCACTGGCGCTGAATTCAGGGCGCCATGGACTGCAGAGTTCCTTCATATTTTATTTTTTGCTTTCCGGCTTTCCAATTCTTCTTCCAACGCTTTGGCGGAATTGCGGCTGGCTGGGCCCTGTGCGCCGTCGATTTCTGACCGCCCGGAATGAGGTGTGGCTCACCATCGACGATGGGCCAAATCCCCACGAGACTCCCGCGATTCTGGATGTTCTTTCCGAGCATCAAGCCAAGGCCACATTTTTTGTTGTCGGAAAAAATGTGGCGCGCTGGCCGCACCTGGCCCGGATGATCGTCGAGCGCGGCCATTCCCTTCAAAACCATACCTTTCACCATCGATCGGCAACATTTTGGGCGGCCACACCAGCTGTTGTGCGAAGGGAAATCGCGCTGTGCAACGAGGCGATTTTTGCAGCGACCGGAACAACGCCAACGCAATTCCGCGCCCCCGTCGGAATGGCCAATCATTTTGTCCACGCCGAGGTCGAAAAGGCTGGCTTGGATATGATCGGTTGGTCGGCTTCTGGAAACGACGGGGTGGCCCACAATCCGGCGATGGTTTTGGAAAAAATCCTGTGCCGGGTGAATCCCGGTGCCATCGTCTTGCTTCATGAGGGGCCTTTGCGTGGCCTGGCAAGCGGCGAGCGGGCGCGCACACTCCAAGCCCTGCTGGTCACGCTGGAATCGAGGGGATTCCGCACCGTTTTGCCTATGACCGGAAATCACACGCATTCTTGATGAGAAAAAAATTGCTCGCGAGGAGCGATAAATTTATCATCAGCCCAAAATGAGCGGTGCCGAATCTAGCGCAGCGGATAATTTTTGCGATGTCCTTGTCGTTGGGGGCGCTCTGAGCGGTGCGGCGACGGCGCTCCTGCTCAAGCGGCGCGACCCCTCCCTGAACATCCAGCTTGTCGAAAAAAACACCCACTTTAAGCGGCGCGTGGGTGAGGCCACTGTCGAAGTCAGTGGATATTTTTTGTGCCGCGTTTTGGGTCTCACGAATTTTCTCACCCAAACCCAGTTAACTAAAAACGGGTTGAGGTTCTGGTTTTCCAACGATCAGTGCCAGACCATGGGCGACTGCTCCGAAATCGGCGGGCGTTATCTTTCCACCGTTCCGTCTTTTCTGGTGGACCGTGCCGTTTTGGATGAAGAAATTCTATCGCGAGCGACATCCTCCGGAGTGCAGGTGCTCCGGCCGGCCACGGTGAAATCCGTGAAACTCAACCCCGGCTCTTATCAAGAAGTGGAGATCCAATCAGCAGAAGGCCTGAAAACGATCAAGGCCCGCTGGGTTGTCGATGCCTCGGGCATTCGGTGTCTTCTTGCCCGGAATAATAACTGGTTCCAAGCCAACGCCGAACACCCCACCCTGGCTGCCTGGACGCGCTGGAAGGGGTGCAAAGACTGGGATGCGCCTGAGCTATCGCAGAAATATCCCGAGCTTTCCAAAAACTATGTTGGCATCCGTGGCACCGCGACAAATCACATTCTGGGCGATGGTTGGTGGGCTTGGTGGATCGCGCTCAAGGGAGGCGACACGAGCATCGGAATCGTGATCGATCAACGGCTCTGTGATTGGCCCGATGACAATGCCCCGCTTGGTGAAAAAATCCGGCAGTTTCTTTCGAATCATCCCGTCGCCCGGGAGATGATGGACGGGGCGGAGTTTGTCGAAGGCGATATTAATTTCCGCCGCAATCTGCCTTATCATTCTAGGGTTCAATCAGGAGATGGGTTTTCTATTGTGGGAGATGCGCTGGCATTTCTTGATCCATTTTACAGCCCGGGAATGGATTGGATTTCCTTTTCATCTCTCGGAGCGGCGCGCCTGATCATGTCTTGGCGCCGTGGTGAAGACTACTTAGCTGTCTCGAACGAGCTGAATAAAAAATTTGAAGTCAGCTACCACCGGATGTTTGAGTCGCTCTACAAAAACAAATACGACTACATGGGAGATTTCGATCTGATGGGCCTGGCCTTCCGATTAGATATCGCTCTTTATTATATGTTTATCGTATTCTATTTATTCCAAAAAGGAGAAGAGGGGTTTTCTGAAGTGCCCTTTTCCTCGCGCAAGGCTTATCCGATTTTTTTCCTGATGCGTCTTTATAACAAGCGGTTCGCAGCCATGGGACGCGATCGTAGGGAGCGCGGACTTTTTGGCCGGAACAACGCCATGCGCAGGGATTTGTTCCAAGGTTTCAATTTCAACCTCCAATATCTGGCGAAAATTATTTTCAAAAGTCTGGGCGCTTGGATTGTCTTGGAA
>CALFPA010000078.1 GCA_937919825.1 uncultured Spartobacteria bacterium
GAAAATCCTGCCGTCGTTGTTGTCGATGTCGATGGGATGGATTACTGGTGCGTTCTCGCCATGCTGGAGAAGCGCAGACCGGCGCTCCTGATCGTGGAATATAATTGCCACATCCAAGCAGACACTTCCGCCTCTTTAGCTTTTGACGCCAACCACATTTATCAGAAAAACAAAAACTACGGGGCATCTTTTCGCGCTTTCTGCAATCTCGCGACTTCAAACGATTATCTCTTGGTCCATGTCCACGGACCGATGAACCTTTACTTTGTAGACAAGCGAAGAACCGCAAATCCAACGGATTTTGATTTTTCAGATAAAATTACAAATCTCTCGGCGCAAGATTTCTCTAATTTTTCCGATACGGAGCTTTTCTACGATAGCTTCCTTTCCGGGGCGCGTCCGAGTTGGTTTAAGACCGCAGAACCCGATCCAGCCAAACCGCCCTGGATTCAACTCGATCGCATCGGCCCCTCCATCCAGACATTGAAGATAGACGAAATTGCGCTGGATGTCTTCACTCTTGATAAGGGTGGCGAGCATTACAGACAACGAGGTCACAAAGAAGACAGTGTTTCGCCGCTTTGGAGCCTGATTCGTAAAAACCTCCAACCTGTTGTATTGATAGATATAGGTGCCAATTATGGCTTCACCACTTCCTTATTGGCAAAGAGGCTTGGGGTCCGTCGTGCCATCGCGGTCGAGCCCGACCCGCGGTTGTCAAATATTCTTGGCAAAAACCTCCACGCCAATTTAGCCGGTATCCAAGTTCAAGTAGTGGAAGCTTCCGTCTCCTCCAAGCCGAGCAGGCTTTCAGCGATCGGTTTGAACCCATCTTCCACGCAAGACAATCGCCTCTTGGCTCAAAAAAATTGGCCCGAAGCCGTTGTGCGGTCCTTGCCTCTCGCGGACCTGATTGCCGAAATCGAACCGGATTTGCCGTTTTTCATCAAGTGCGATACCCAAGGCTATGATATGGATGTTCTTGATTCCGGTTGGGATGCGTTGCTCAGTCGGCAGAATTGGATGATGCGTTTTGAGTTTGCACCTCATTGGATCGAAAGTCAGGGATTTGATGTAGAGAAGCATCTTGTGAAGGTGTGCAGCGCTTTTCAGGTTTTTGAGGCACCCCTGCGCACCCCTTACCACTCCACTTTCGAAGATGTCTTTCATCGACCCATTGCCAAAGAAGATGCGGTTGCATTCTCTAAATATGTTAGAACGCTCAATCACGCGGGTATGGGCTGGGTAGACCTCTACATTGCTCCAATTAAAAAACATTTTTAAATTTTAAAAATGCCTTGAGATTGCATTTTAAGTTTCAGCTCTCAAGTTTCACCTTTCAGGCTTCTCTTATTCCACCATGTCCATTGTATACTCCGGCCCCGCATTGGTTGAGCGCCCACGCGCCGTGCCCCCTCGGCCTCTGGCGAGTTTGGTGATCCGCACCTACAACGAGGCGCAGTATCTCGACCGCGTCCTCACGCAAGTGGCTGTGCAGGTGATTCCCGGCGGACGCCCTATCGAGGTCGTCGTGGTGGACTCTGGGTCCACCGACGGCACTTTGGAGATCGCCGCGCGCCATGGCGCAATCATCAAGCCGATCCGAAAGGAGGAGTTCACCTTCGGGCGCTCGCTCAATATCGGCTGCGAGGCCGCAACCGGGGAGATTCTTGTGCTGGTGAGCGGGCATTGTATTCCGAAAGACGATCACTGGCTTTCCGAATTGCTCAAGCCCTTTCAAGACCCCGCTGTGGCCGTCACCTACGGGCGACAAGTTGGAGATGCCGTCTCGAAGTTCAGCGAGGCCCGCGTGTTTGAAAAATACTACCCCGCCGGGCCCGCCAGCCAAGGCCCCGCATTTTGCAACAACGCGAATTCCGCCGTGCGCAAGTCGATCTGGCGTCGGTTCCGGTTCGATGAATCGCTCACAGGACTCGAGGATATCGACCTCGGCCGCA
>CALFPA010000079.1 GCA_937919825.1 uncultured Spartobacteria bacterium
CCAGAAAAGTCGGCGGCAAATGGCAAGGCCCGCCACCGGAATTCCGCAACCTGCGGTGGGTTGTGGGTTCGCAGGTTGAATCTGCAGCAAAATAATAATCTTCACTAAAATATGATCTATCCTGCCAGACCCTTCTACGCGCTCGCCCGCGCCGTTGCCATTCTGCTGCTCTGCAGCGTGTCCTCCGGTTTTGCGGATTCGGAAAAAGAAAGGCGCTTCCCGCTGCTCTTCAACATGGTTTACCACAATCCGGGCGAGCCGCAGTTTGTGACGCATTACGATGAGCCCGGATACCTGAAACAACTGGGCTACAACGGGCAGATTCCCAAGTTAAGCCCGCAGTGCGGCCTGACCTACGACAAAGCGTTTCCAGGACTGATCGCCGAACCGAGCGCGGAACGGATGTGGATCGAACGGCACGCCCATAGCGTCCTCTTGGATCTAGAGTATGCCCGCCAGCACGGAATGCCGCTCTATCCATTTACCGATATTTTGGTTGTTCCGGAGTCGCTGTGGAAGAAATACGGCGAAGAGATGAAGGTCGATGGGAAACTCTCGATCCGCTCGGAGCGGACGCAGGAAGTGATGCGTGCGCAGATCGACGAACTCTTTACCCGTTATCCCGACCTGCCCGGGTTCACCTTGCGTTTTGGGGAGACCTATTTGCACGACACGCCGTTCCATCGCGGGACAACGCCGGTCAATAACCCGGAGGAGCACGCGATTCTCATGAATCTCCTTCGCGAGGAGGTCTGCGTGAAGCGCAACAAACTCCTGATCTATCGCACTTGGGATTTTGAAATGTTGCACACCCGGTTGGATTGGTATCTCCGGGCGACCAATGCGGTGGAACCCCACCCAAAGCTGATCTTTTCCATCAAGCATGTGAATCACGACTTCGTCCGGGCCCTCGATTTCAATACCACGCTGGGACATGGCAAGCACCAGCAGATCGTGGAAGTCTCTGTGAACCAAGCGGGCCTTTATGGTCGTTGTTCGAGTCCCTACTACATCGGGAAGGGCATTATCGAAGGGTGGGAGGAAATGAAGCAACCCAAAGGCTTGTGCGACCTGCTCGACGACGAGAAAATCAAAGGCGTGTGGATTTGGTGCTGGGGTGATGGATGGGTCGGCCCCTACATCAGCAACGAACTTTGGAACGACATCAGCGAATATGTGTTGCGGAAGTGGACCATGGATCCGGAAAAGTCGGAGGAATTCTACTTCAACGAGTATGCCGCCGAGACGCTCGGCCTGAAGAATCAGCAGCTGAAAGATTTCCGCAAGCTGGTCATGCTGGCGACGGACGCCACCTTTCTGGGGCAACAGAGCAGGATCGTTCCTGTGTCCGATTGGTGGTGCCGGGATCATTACCTGACGGCTGTCGATGTTTCCCATCAGGTGAAAAAAGGCAAAGCTCAGGAGTGCATTGCCGAAAAAGTCCAAGCGGTCGAGATGTGGAAAGAGGCCGAAAAGTTGGCTGCCGGCATCACATTGAAAAATTCCCGCGACACCGACTTCATGCGAGTGTCCACCACTTACGGACGAATCAAATACCAGGTGATCGAGCAACTCTGGCGGATTCAGATGATGTTGGCCGAAGAACAAATAAACAAAAAACCGTTGGATGAAAACGCCGCTAGAGCCGCTGTGGAAGCTTACGAAAAGTCCTACGAAGAATGGCGTCAGCTGAAACGCGACAACCCCTCCTGCCCGACTCTTTATGTCGATCACGAGGCAAAGCATGTGGGCCCACCCTTCCAGACGGTCCTTCAGCCGCTAAAGAAGCGGCTCGGGATGAATTAACGGAAGCCATTTTTTGAATAGGAACCTAAAACCACATGAATAATACCAAAGTCTCCAAGGTCGCGGATTTTCACCATCACCCATGTAGGACAGGCGTCCCGCCTGTCATCGAACGACATCCGCTCGCGGGCGAGACGCCCGCACTACATTCCGCATGTCCAAAAGCGATCCGATTTTGGAATAAAACCACACTGTCCCTCGCGATTCTCGTAACCATGGCCATCCACTCCCTCTCCGTCTTTGCCGAAGACAAACCCGCCGCCCACGCCTCGACCCCGGCTCCCACGCCGAATCCGGACCCCTACGCGAACGAGACGAAGGAACAGCGCGATGCCCGCATGGCGTGGTGGCGCGATGCCCGCTTCGGGATGTTCATTCACTGGGGCGTCTATGCCGTTCCGGCCGGCTTCCACAAGGGCCAGCCCGTCGGCGGCCTCGGCGAGTGGATCATGCATGGCGGGAAAATCCCTGCCGGGGAATACAAACCCTATGCCCAGGAATTCAATCCCACCCAATACGATGCCGATGCCTGGGTGAGCCTGGCCAAGAAAGCGGGCATGAAATACATCGTCATCACCACGAAACACCACGACGGCTTTGCCCTCTGGCCCTCGGCCGCCAGCGATTGGGACATCGAAGCCACGCCCTACAAGAAAGACCTCCTGAAGCCCCTTGTCGAAGCCTGCAAAAAGCACGGCATGAAGCTCGGGTTCTACTACTCCCAGGCGAAGGATTGGATCAACGACGGCGCAAGCACCCCAAACCCAAACCCCAGCCGCACGATGGACGAATACATCGACGAAATCGCCGTTCCGCAGGTGCGTGAGCTTTTGACCAACTACGGCGATGCCCCCGTCATCCTCTGGTGGGACTTCCCGACTGCGATGAACGAAGACCGCGCCGCGAAGCTCATCGAGTTGCTCGCACTCAAGCCCGGCATCATCCACAACAACCGCCTGCTGAAGATCGCTCCCTACGGCAAGGTAGACATGGAAAAGATCAAGTCCGACAAGCGTGATCCCTACTCGGGAGATACCGAGACACCCGAGCAACACATCCCCGACACCGGACTCGGCGACCGCGACTGGGAAGCCTGCATGACGATCAATGACACCTGGGGATTCAAGAGCAACGACCACAACTGGAAATCCTCAAAAACCCTCATCCAGCAACTCATCGACATCGCCAGTAAAGGCGGCAATTACCTCCTCAATGTCGGCCCCACCAAGGAAGGCCTCATCCCCGAGCCCAGCGTCGAGCGCTTGGAAGACATCGGCAAGTGGATGGCCGTGAACAGCGTATCGATTTACGGCACCCAAGCCAGCCCGTTTCCGAAGCTCGAGTGGGGCCGCTGCACCCAAAAGAAACACAACAACGGCACCACGCTCTACCTCCATGTTTTTGAATGGCCAGCAGACGCCAAACTCCTCGTTCCCGGCCTGGAAAACCAAGTCAAATCCGCCGCGATTCTGGCCAACAACGAGAAATTGGAATTCAAAAAAACACCCGAAGGCGTCGAACTCCAAGTGCCCGAAAAAGCCCTCGACCCGAACGCCACCGTCATCAAACTCGAAATCCTCGGTGAGCCCAAGGTCACGACACCGAAGTGAACAGAAAAAGCATGAGCCAAATTTTTCAGACCGCTCCCAAATCAAGTCTGCCGCATGCTTCCATGTCGGCTGACCCCTGCAACTTTTCCCCAATAAATTATTTCGCCAAAATCTGTGAATATGTGGGACTGACCCTTTTTCTGTGTAGCCGAGGTTTTGGTCTCAAACTGAAGTCTGTCATTATTTGCTGCGGGATGCTCTTTCCCACTCTGGGGTCAGCCGGGGAACGGGTTGCCCTGTGGCCGGAGGGAAAGATTCCGAATTTTCAGCCTCAACAGATTGTGGCAAGAACCCAGGATGCGAAATCCGAGGGCTTCCAGGCGGCGGAAAACAGGATGCCCCACCTGGACTGGTATGAACCGCCGGCGAAGAAGAACGGCGCCTGCCTGTTGCTGA
>CALFPA010000080.1 GCA_937919825.1 uncultured Spartobacteria bacterium
TCGGGAAGTTTTTCCACCGCCTGCGGAAAATCTCGGAAGTGGTCGATGCCCGCGGGGATCGCGCCTCGGAAAGTGCCGAGCTTCACCTCATAGTCGTTGCGCGTATCGAGAAGCGCGATGTCGCGGCCTTCGTCGAGCCATTGCTTGAGCGTGGCGGCGTCGAGCTTGGGCGAGGTGCGCACACCCGGACGGATGCCTGCGACTCCAAAGGCGATGATTTCTTTTTTGATCCGCACCAACATTCGGGTGAAGGGTTGTTCGGCGCTCTCGCTGAATTTTGGAGCCAACCCGCCAAGGCCCGGAACGGCGCGGAGTTCCGCAACCAAGTCCTCGACCTCCGCCGCACCCCCGGCGACGAACAAATTCACGCCCTCGGTGCTCAGCAGGATCGTGCCTTTCAGTCTCCTCGCCTTGCAAAAATCAATCAGGCGCGTGCGCAGCAGCTTGAGGTCCGAGAGCTCAGCGAAGCAGTAGGCGGCGATGTTGGTGACGGGGTCGGTGGACATTTTCAAATGTGATGGATCGTGGATTCGGGAAATACCCGGCTTGACCGTCCGAGACGGCACATGACAGGATTCGCCTCGTTCAAAAAACCCTTACCTACCGTGGACATCAAAGAAATTCGCACACTTATCGACCTCATGAAGAAGAACGGCGTCGCCGTCTTCAAAATGGAACGGGAGGGATTCAAAATCACCCTCAAAACCTCGGAGGCCACGGTCTCCCACTCGGTCGTCACCTCCCAGCCGATGGTTACCTACAGCGGACCAGCAGCCCAGCACGCCTCCGCGCCGGCGGCTGCACCGGCTGCATCGGCTCCAGCACCTGCTGCGGCCCCAGCGGCCTCGGGCGGCATCGAAATCAAATCCCCCATGGTGGGCACCTTCTATTCCTCCCCCTCGCCAGACTCTCCGACCTTCGTCTCAGTTGGCCAAGAAATCACTCCCGACACGGTCATTTGCATCATCGAAGCCATGAAAGTGATGAATGAAGTCAAGGCCGAGGTCGCCGGAACGGTCACCGAAATTTGCGCCGATAACGGCAAGCCCGTTCAATTCGGCCAAGTGATGTTCCGTTTGAAATAATCCCCTTCGGCCTCCCGCCATGTTCAAAAAAATCCTGATCGCCAACCGGGGCGAGATCGCACTGCGCATCATCCGGGCCTGCAAGGAACTCGGTGTTCAATCGGTCGCCATCTACTCCGAGCCCGATATCCACAGTCTGCATGTCCAACTCGCCGACGAGGCGATTTGCATCGGGCCCGCCCCCAGCAACGAGAGCTATCTCAAAATCGACCGCATCATCAGTGCGGCCGAGATCGCCGATGTGGACGCCATCCATCCCGGCTATGGATTCCTCGCCGAGAACGCCCATTTCGCGGAGGTCTGCGCGAGCTGCAATGTGAAATTCATCGGCCCCACGCCGAATGCGATTCGTTTGATGGGCGATAAAAATTCCGCCCGCGACAGCGCCCGCAAGGCCGGTGTGCCCATTTCCCCCGGCAGCGATGGCACCGTGGATACCGAAGACGAGGCGCTCAAGATCGCCCGCAAGATCGGCTTCCCCGTCATGATTAAAGCGGTCGCCGGCGGCGGTGGGCGCGGGATGCGCATCGCGCACAACGACTCGAGCCTCATCCAAGGCTACCACGCCGCCCGCATGGAAGCCGACAAGGCTTTCGGCAACGGCGCCGTCTACATCGAGAAGTTCATCGTCAACCCGCACCACATCGAATTTCAGGTCTTTGGCGACGAGCACGGCCGCGTCGTTCATCTCGGCGAGCGCGATTGCTCGCTCCAGCGCCGCAACCAAAAGATCGTTGAAGAGTGCCCCTCGCCGCTCATGTCCGAGGAACTCCGCAAGCGCATGGGCGACGCCTCGATCAAACTCTGCGAAAGCGTCGGCTACACGAATGCCGGCACGATCGAATACCTCGTGGATGACGACGGGAATTTCTACTTCATGGAAATGAACACCCGCATCCAGGTGGAGCACCCCATCACCGAGGAGGTCTATGGATGCGATCTCGTGAAGCAGCAAATCCAGGTCGCGGCTGGCGAGCATCTCGGCAAGCATGTGTTGGAAGCCCGCCCGCGCGGTCACGCCATGGAGTGCCGCATCAACGCCGAGGATCCCGAAAAAAATTTCATGCCCTGCCCCGGCAACATCGAACTCTACTACGCTCCCGGCGGCCGCGGGGTTCGCATCGATTCCCACGCCTACGCCGGCTACCCGATCCCGCCGAACTACGACTCGATGATCGCCAAGGTCATCGCCACCGCTTCAAGTCGCTCCGCCTGCATCAGCCGCATGTCTCGAGCTCTCAGCGAATACATGATCACCGGCATCAAGACGACGATCCCGTTCCAGCAGGCGATCATGCAAAATTCGTCCTTCCGCGAGGGCAAATACCACACCGGCTTCGTCGAGCAGCTCCTGCGCGACGGCGTGCCGATAATCCGGTAGAAAGAATCGGGGGGAGGAAAACCTCCCATCAGCTTTGCGTTGCCGCATCGGCCTGTCAGGCTGGGCCCATGCGAGATGGCGTTCAGACGAGTTTTTTAATCCCGGCCTACAACGAGCAGGCGTTGGTGGGCCGCGCCATTTCCTCGATTCACGAATCCGCCTCGCTCTGTGGACTCCAGCGCTACGAGATCATCGTCTGCGACAATGATTCGACCGATCGCACGGCAGAGATCGCCATCGCTGCGGGAGCGCGTGTCATCCACGAGCCTCACCGCCAGATCGCCCGGGCGCGCAACGCCGCAGCGCAAGCCTCGACGGGAGCGCGCCTGGTTTGGCTCGATGCCGATGCGACCCTGCCGCCAGAAGTCCTCTGTGGAACGATAGAGGCGTTCGATACGGGGAAATTTTGCGGCGGAGGTGCCCAAGTGGAGTTGGAGGGCGAGGATTTGGATTGGGGGCCGCGCTGCGCGATCGCGACATGGAACTGGGTGGCGCGGACTTTCCACCTCGCCGCCGGGTCCTATTTTTTCTCCACGCGGGAGGCGTGGTCAGAAACCGGCGGCTTCGACGAACGCGTTTATGCCGCCGAGGAAATTGGATTCGCGCGCGCCCTGAAACGCTGGGGCAAAAAACACAGTCTTGGATTCTGCGTTATCGAATCCCCTGTCCCCTCCTCCGCCCGGAAAATCCAGCAGTTCACTGTGCGCCAAACCCTCTGGCAAATGGCCGTCTGCGCCTGGCCCGGCAATCTCGGTCGGCGCGACCGCTGCGCCTATTGGTATGAAAGGCCGGGAACCAGCGGAGACTGATCAAGGCGCGGGGTTCAATTCCCCAAGAGGGAGGATTTCAGGTCGCTGGCGACGGGATCCGATCCGAACCACAGGCTGAGAAAGGCCTTTTGAAAATCCCGCCCGGCGATCGTTCCTTTCAGCGTGCCTTGGTCATAGACGAGCGTGTCGGTTCCGACGATTTGCACCATTTGCACACCACCTTGCTGGAGTGAACCAAACATTCCCACGAAGGCATCGCGATCCTTGGCATAGCCGGGATAGGTGTAGGTGACACTGTTCGCGAACTGGCTGGACCATGCCTTGGCCACATCGGAGGCTCCGACCGCGCGCAGGAAGGTGAAGGAAAATTGCATCGGCCCGGGCGAGGCCAGCACGGCGGCCTCCGAGCGGAGGGGCACCGGCGTGTAGAAAGCCGCGACATAGATTTTGATCGGGACCAGGAGCAGGGAGAAAGTCCGGAGACCCGCACCATTGAGCGCGAGGTTTTGGCCGGAGACCTGGGCGGCGGGAGGGACGACCACCCCTTGAATCTCGAGAGCCCGAGAGAATGGCAGCACCAAAAAAAGCGCGAGGAGGAGTGCGGCGGTTTGTTTCATCGAAAAAACTCAGCGGCGGGAGCCGATGAAAAGCCGAAGGATATACCAGAACATCAACGCGACGCCGGCGAAGAGTTGGATCGCCGCCGCGAGGTCGGCATTCTCCGGGTAGTCACGCATCACGGCCGAAGTCGTGTGAAGAATTGATCCCCCAGCCAGCAAAACCATCGCGACCGAAAACCATGTGCCGAGATCGAATTTGAAGAGCACCGCACAAATGATCGCCCCGATTGCGAAGAGACCGCCCCAGACAAGAAAGGTGCGGAGGAACGAGAAGTCCTTGCGCGTAACCACCACCACGCCGGTCAGGAGAAAGAACCCGCCGAGCGTCGCCTGAGCCGCGCTGGCAATCGTGCCGGGCGCGGATTGATTCGCCACATCCAGGAGCGGCACGGTGATCACGGCCTGTAGCCCGACATACAAGACCAAGCCGAGATATTGAAGGGGGCGAGACACGCTCGGCTGGGCCAGAAAAGTAGCCAGCCACGAAAGGAGCATGAAGCCGCCAAGGACCAGCAGCCAATTCACACTCGAGAAAGCCCCGACGAGAGAATCCGCAATGCCGCTTTGGAAAAGCGCCACCTCGATCCCCACGAAAAGCACAATCGCCAAGGCGAGGTGGGAATAGGTGCGAACAAGGAACGAGCCACGGGCTTCGGCTGGCAACTCGGCGACCGACATGGAGTAGGGAGAATTCATATCGCCGAAATTTGCTCGGATCGGCGATGGCCCTCAACACAAATCTCTGTCGTTTTCCTGACAGAAACTCGGGCGGATATTTTCCTTTGGCTTGTCATCGAGCGGGGCTGTAATGGCGCCGCAATGACCGATGCCGAAGCCTACATCGCCCTGAACATGGTTCCAAAAATCGGCCCGATCCGCGTGCGGCGTTTGCTGGAGGCGATAGGCTCTCCGGTTGGCGTTCTCAGTGCCACCAAGGATCGCCTTTTGTCCGTTCAAGGCATCGGCCCCGATACCGCAGAATCGATCCGCTCGTGGGAATCTCATGTGGATCTCTCGGGCGAACTGACTCTCATCCGGGATTTCGGCGCCAAGGCGCTCACGCCCGCGTCGCCTGACTATCCCGCCCTGCTCCGCGAAATCCACGACCCGCCGACCGTGCTCTACATCCTGGGAGACATTCTGGAGCGCGACCGCCACGCGATCGGAGTGATCGGCACGCGCAAGCCAAGCCACTACGCGAGCGATTGCGCCAAGAAACTTTCCTACCAACTCGCCTACGCCGGCGTCACCGTCGTGAGTGGCCTCGCGCGAGGCATCGACACCGCCGCGCACCAAGCCGCCCTCGCGGCGAAGGGCCGGACGATCGCCGTGCTCGGGAGTGGATTGCTCGAGCTCTACCCCCCGGAAAACAAAACCCTCGCCGAAAAAATCGCCACCAGCGGCGCCGTCATCACCGAGTTTTCGATGCGAGTGAAAGCGGATCGCCAAACTTTTCCCATGCGGAATCGCATTATTTCAGGATGTTCCTTCGGCGTTCTCGTGATCGAGGCTGGCGCGACCAGCGGCGCACTCATTAGCGCCAATCAGGCTGGCGAGCAGGGCCGATCGATCTATGCCGTGCCGGGACGAATCGACAATCCCAATGCCATCGGCTCAAACCGCCTCATCCAACAAGGCGCGAAACTGGTGACCGGCGCCGAAGACATCCTCGACGACATGGGCATTCTTTTTGCCGAGAAACCCCAACTCGTTCCCGCTCGCGCGCCGGAGCTTTCAGGAAACGAGCAACAGGTTCACGCCGCTCTCGGAGACGACGAGGCACACATCGACACGATCATCGAGCGCTCGGGACTTCCCAGCCACACGGTTTCTTCGACGCTTTTTGCGCTGGAGTTGAAGAAACTCGTGCGCCAAAGGCCCGGCAGCCATTTCGTAAAAATTTCCTGAGCAAAAACTCAGGGCGTGCCCTGCATGGCGGCTCCCATGGCTCCAGCACCTTCCCAGGATTGGGGGCGATTCCATGGCAGCGTGCCTTCCGCGTGAGCGGCGCTTTTTTCATCGAGTGCACACCCTCCCAGTAAGAGAGCGGCGGCTAAAATCAGGAGGCTAGTTCGCAACATATTCGGTCACCACATAATCGCCGGGTTGAATGCTGAGGCCGTTGACAAGGCTTCCAGGAATGATATCCGCGATGGACGAGGCGGGTTCGACCGAAGTGATGCGAACCCGACCGATCCGGGTATTCCCACGCTTCACGAGAAGTTCGGTATTGCTCGCGACTCCGCTTTTGTCGCCAATATTGAGCACCACGAAATTCCACGCCTCGTTGACAGCAAGGATTCGGCCGGAGAGGTCGTTGGATTTTCGGATGCGCTTTATCTCAGTGAGTTTGGACTCGAGATCATTGGCCTTGGTCTGAATGGATGCAATCTGGGTATTTAGCTGGGCTTCCACTGCCTCAAGTTCCTTCACGCGATTTTGGCTTTCCTCGAGGTTAGCACGAAGCGGCTCATCTTTCAGAGTCGTGATCTCCTGATTGAGCTTCTCGCCCTCCGTCTTCAAATCCGCGACTTGGCCCTTCAGCATTTCATTCTCGGTATTGATCGTGTTTTGCTGAGTTTTCGCTAATTCCAGGTCGGATTGCTTGGCCTCAACTTCCGCCTTGAGCTTGGCGACTTCGGCTTGGGAGTTTTCGTTTTTAGCAGTCCATTCGGCAACCAACTTCTGGCTCTCGGCCAGTTTCCCGTTGGTTTCCTCGAGCGATTTTTTGGTGGCAAGCACCTCGGCTTGGGTTGTCGCGAGATCGGCCTTTGTCTGAACCAAGGTGTTTCTATTAAGAAACCCTAGTAAGGCTGTTATCGCGGCCAGTGCGATTGTCGCGATGGTGAGGATTTTTGCCATTAAAGTGGAGGAAATTACTGGGCGGGTTTTAGTGAGCGCGAATCAAAGGAGCAAGCGGGAATTTGAATTTCATAGGGGTGGAGAGAAAATAAACTGGCGCATCGCTCATTCACCCAAATCCTCGTCATCGGCCGAGGCGCCTTTTTTGTAGGTGAGGCCGCGGAGTTTTCCTTCGATGAAGGCATCGATGTCGCCATCCATGACGGCTTGGATGTCACTGGTTTGCACACCGGTGCGGAGGTCCTTCACCATCTGGTAGGGCTGGAAGACATAGCTGCGAATCTGGTTGCCCCAGGCCACATCGCCCTTCTCGCCGTATTGGCGGTCGATCTCGGCGCGCTTTTTGTCGTTTTCGATTTGGAAAAGTTTTGCCTTGAGCATCTGGAGGGCCAACTCGCGGTTGCGGCCCTGGCTGCGCTCGGCCTGACAGGCGACCACAATGCCACTGGGAATGTGCGTGAGCCGCACGGCCGTTTCGACCTTGTTCACATTCTGACCGCCTTTGCCGCCAGCGCGGAAGGTGTCGAGCTTGATGTCGGCTTCGTTGACCTCGATCGGGACATCCTCGATCTCGGGAACCACATCGAGGCCAGCGAAGGATGTGTGGCGGCGCTTGTTCGAGTCGAAAGGAGAAATACGCACGAGGCGGTGGACGCCGCGCTCGGTCTGCAGGTAGCCATAAGCATTCTCGCCGGTGACATGGAGCGTGGCGGACTTGATGCCCGCCTCGTCGCCGAGCTGGATGTCAGTGATCGCAAACTTCAGCCCGTGGCGCTCCATCCAGCGTTGATACATCCGCAAGAGCATGTCGGCCCAGTCGCACGACTCCGTGCCGCCCGCGCCGGCGTTGATCGAAAGGAACGCCGAGCAGCCGTCATACTCACCCGAAAGCAGGGCCGTGATCTCGAATTTATCGAGGTCCTTGGAAATCGCTTCAAACTCCGCGAGCACCTCGGCCTCAGCCGTGGCGCGGTTTTCAGGGGACTCCTCGGCGGCGAGTTCCCGAAGCACATCGAGGTCCGCCGCACGCGACTCGAGCGCCTGCATCGGCTGGATTTTCCCACGAAGCGAGGAAACCTCGGCGACATCGCGCTGGGCTCGCTCGCGATTATCCCAGAAATCCGGCGCGGACATTTTTGCCTCGATTTCGGTGAGGCGTTGGGTCAGGGCCGGCAAGTCAAAGAAACCTCCGCAACGAGGCCAGACGGCCTTGAAGAGCGGAGGTATCCAAAGTTTGAAGATCGAAACTCATGAGAAGGGCGGCACGCTATCAGCCCATCCCGATGGGGCAAAGGAAATCAAGGGGCGGCTGGAACGGCGCGCACCGAAGACTCGGAAGCAACTGGAGCGTCCAAGCGGAAAACCTGCTCGTCGGGTTTCATCACTCCGATTTTATCTCTCGCGATGATCTCCACATACTCAGGGTCGTTTTGGAGCAGATGCACCTCTCGCTCGCGCTGGTCACGATCGAGTTCCTGAGCTTGAAGGATGGCGCGCTTTTCATCGAGTTCCGTAGCCAGCGAGTTGTAGCGCACCCACTCGGGATAAAAGGCAGCAAGGATGACCAACAGAACGCCCAAAAGAATGAACCCGGAAATCATGCGATTGGCCTTATGCCAAACTTCAGGATTGCGGCGGCGTCTGGTGCGGAGTTCTTGCACGGATCAACCCCTTAGCCGAGGAGAGCGTGGATTCCAATAAGGAGTTTTAGGAGACCATTCGAATATCGCCACATTTTCTCGTGTGCGCGGACGACTCATCTGCTAAATGCCCACACTACTGCTGTGAAAGTCTCCGACCTGCGCGAAATCCTCCAATATGTCCCGCTCTTCCGCGAGCGCATCTTCGTGGTCGCGATCGACGGCGAGGTTGCGGCCTCTGAGAATTTTCCAAACCTCCTGCTCGACCTCGCGGTCCTGCGCTCTCTCAGCATCAAAGTCGTCCTCGTCCACGGCGCGAGCCACCAAATCCAAAACCTCGCTAAACAACGCGGCCTCGTGATCACCAACTCCGACGGCATTGGCATTACCGACGAACCGACACTTCAAGTCAGCATCGACGCCGCGATTCGTCTCACCAACGAGATCATGGAAGGCCTCAGCTCGGTGGACCTCCGCGCCGCCTACATCAACGCTATCATTGCCCATCCCACTGGCATCCTGGCCGGGGTGGACCAACAATTCACCGGCAGGGTCGAGCGGGTTGATGTGAAGGCCCTCAAGCTCCTGCTCGACGAAGGCATCATCCCCGTCGTTCCGCCACTCGGCTTCGACGGCGAAGGGCGCACCTATCGTGTGAATTCCGACAGCACCGCGCTTGAAGTCGCCGTGGAACTCAACGCCGCAAAAATCCTCTACCTCGCCCCCGGCCATGCCTTCGCGAATGCCGCCACCCTGCCTAGACAGTTGGCGATTTCCGAGGCCGAGGAACTTGTGAAAAAACGGAAATCCGATTTCACCCCGGGCATCATTTCCAAGCTGGAAAACAGCGCCGGCGCCTGCCGTCAAGGCGTCGCCCGCGCCCATGTGCTCAACGGCGGGATCAACGAAGCCCTCCTCAGTGAGATTTTCAGCCATGAAGGCATCGGCACGATGGTTTACTCGAACGAGTATCAACAAATCCGCCGCATCTTTAAAAAGGATGTCCGCTCCGTCATTTCGCTCATCCGCCAGTCGGTGCAGAACGAGGAACTCGTCCGGCGCACCCGCACTGAAATCCTCGAATCGCTCAGCGACTACTGGCTTCTCGAAATCGACCGCACTCCGGTCGCCTGCGTCGCCATGCACCTTTATCCCGAGCAAGCCTGCGCCGAGCTCGCCTGCCTGCATGTGAGCAAGGCCCACGAGAACCAAGGCTACGGCCGCAAGCTCATGGCCTTTGTCGAAAACCTCGCCCGCGAAAAAGGCGTGAAAACCCTCTTCGCGCTCTCGACCCAGGCCTTCAACTACCTTCAGCAAAAAGGCGGCTTCAGCGCCGCCGAACCCACCACCCTTCCCCCTGCCCGACTTAAAAAATACGAAGCCAGCGGGCGCAACTCCGTCGTTTTGATCAAGACCCTTCGCGCCTGATTCAATGGAAGGCATCCACACCCACTTCCTCTGGATCGACTGGGTCGTCCTCTTCGCCTACCTCGCGCTCACGACTTGGATTGGCCACCGCCTGCGCGGATCGCAGGCCACGATGAAGGATTTCTTCCTCGCCGGTCGCTCACTCCCCTGGCCCGCCGTGACCGGCTCCATCGTTGCCACCGAGATCAGCGCCATCACTTTCGTCGGCGTGCCCGGCATGGTCTTCGCCGCCAACGGCGATTTCACCTATCTGCAATGGGGCATTGGCTCCATCATGGCCCGCTTCATCGTTGGCATCTGGTTCGTAAAAGTTTTCTACGAGCGGGGAATTTTCAGCCCCTACGATTACATGCAATCCCGCCTCGGAGCCGGCGCGCGCACGCTCACAACCTGGCTCTTCTTCCTCGGATCGATCCTCGGCCAAAGCGTTCGCCTCCTCGTCACCGCCCTCATTCTATGGACCGTCACCGGCCTCCCTTTCGAATGGTGTATCGCCATCATCGGAATTTTTGCCATCGCCTGGACGCTGATGGGCGGGATGACCACTGTCATCTGGACTGATGTCATCCAATTTTTCGTTTTCATCGGCGGCGGCCTTACAGCCCTTGGCGTGATGATTTACCAGATCGATGGCGGCTTCGCCGAAATCCTCCGATCGGCCGGAGACGCAGGAAAATTGAGGCTCCTCGACCTCAGCACCAACCCCGATGTGCAATTCACGCTGTGGGTTGGCCTGCTCGCCATGCCCTTCCAAAATCTCGCCGCCTTCGGCACCGATCAACTCAATGCCCAGCGGATGTTCTGCTGCCGCTCCGCCGCCGACGCCTCGAAGGCCATCATCGCCAGCAGCATTTCGCTTTTGGTCACCGTCCTCATGCTCCTCGTTGGAGCGGCACTTTTCGTCTACTACATCCAGCACCCACCCAGATCCATCGAAGCCGCGCAATTCGCGAAAGACGCCGACTCTGTTTTCCCCGTCTGGATCACCACCGTCCTCCCACCTGGCCTCACCGGCCTGATCCTCGCCGGGGCCTTTGCCGCCGCCATTTCCAGCCTCGACTCCGCCCTCGCCGCCCTTTCGCAAACCACCCTCTCGCTCGTCCACGCCAAGCACGGCATCGAAAATACAGACCAGCAAAAACTCATTCGCCAATCGCGAGTTTGCGTCGTCCTGTGGGGACTCGCCCTCATTGCCGTGGCGATCGGCCTACAATCCGTGCGTGGCGAAATCAATCTCCTCAGCCTCGCCTTCGGAATGGTTACCTACACCTACGGTCCCATGCTCGGCGCGTTTCTGTTGGCCTTGAGCCCCATCCGGCGCGACATCCGCGGCGTGTTGATCGGCTCCACCCTTTCGATTCTCCTCGTCCTCTGGGTCCGTCCGGACC
>CALFPA010000081.1 GCA_937919825.1 uncultured Spartobacteria bacterium
TGTAGGTGTTGGTGTTCGAGAGGGTGAGTGTGCCGGCGCCGGATTTGGTGAGGGCGCCGGAACCGAGAATCACGCCGCCGAAGGTGTTCGTGCCCGTCTCGTCGACGGTGAGGGTTTGGCTGGCCGCGATGGAGACATTGCCCCCGGTCGTGCCACCGCCTTGGAGCGAGCCGATGGTTTCGCTGGCGGCGACATGCAGAATGGCTCCGGCCGTATCGGCGAGCGAGATGGTGCCGTTATTCACAATGGCGCTGCCGCCGCTGAGGGTGAGGTTACCGGCGTTAATGGTCGTTGTGCCGGTGTAGGTGTTTGTCTTAGTGATTGTGAGCGTGCCGGAGCCGTTTTTTGTGAGGCCGTAGGAGCCACCGCTCTCGATGATGGGCGCAGCTATCGTCAGGTTTGCACCAGTGGAACTCTGGGTAACCGTCAGATTGTTGGCCAAAATCAAATTGCCAGTCGTGGACGCGTTACTAACTTGACCGAGGCCGATATCCCCCACAGCACCGGAGTCAACCGTGATGGCTGCCGCGTTAGTGGCATTACCCATTGTCATGTCACGAGCAGAGGCATTGCTTGTGGTAGTAAATTTAATTATGAAGCCGCTGTTCACATTACTATTGAAAGTGAGTGAGCGGACTATTTTGGCGGAATTTAAAACACTCGTCGTTCGGTTGTTCGTGCTAAAGTTTCTGAAGAGAAGGTCGGCCTCGGCGTTAAAAGTCGGCAAGGCCCCCTCCCAGTTACGTGAATCATCCCAGTTACCCGTCGTAGTAGGGGCACTACCATTCCATGTGGTGCCGGCAGAAGCCTGATTGATCAGCAGCGCGGGCGAGGCCAGCAGAGCCAATGCCAGAGCGGCCGCGCGGACGAGAGGGATTGAAAGCAGAGACCGGAAATGTGAGACCGGAGACCGGAACACATGCCAGCGGGCGCTGGCTGGGTAGCCTGCCGAAGGCAGCCCGAAGGGCGACATGAGCGGGAGCGAACACCCGCGCGATAGCGCATGTCCAAAGGGAAAGACAAATGTGTAGCCCAGGGTGGGCAACCGGAGCGTAGCGCAGTAACGAGGCAACCGTAGCGCAGCGGAGCAACGAGTCAGCATGCAGCGCAAAGCCAGGCAGGAAGCCGCTGCGCGGTCGATCCCAGGTAGGGACGGCTCGCCGCAGCGGTCCCAAGTTTCCGCCGCGACGCGGCGTTTGTTTTTGAACTCGGCCTGCGACTCACCTACCCCACCCCGCGCGCGAGAACTCAGACCCAGAGCGGTTGCACGGAGAAAACGAAATTTCACCATTCTGCAACAAGGAGGCTTGGCAAAACTCGAGAAGAGTGTTTTGGAAGGATTCAATTTGGAGGTTAATGTCTGGCAACTCTACAACGCCTTTACCTCGCCGTCTTCTCGTTTGATGTCAAAAACTGCTCGTTTTTTGTCATTTTCACAATCACGCCGCCCAAATGACCTCAAATGCGGAAAAATCCATCCGCAGAGGCTCCGGGACGCAGTGGGGAAGCGGAAAGGCGGAGAGAGCGGAAACCGGAGACCTGAAGCCGGAGACCTGAACACATGCCAGCGGGTGCTGGCTGGGTAGCCTGCCGAAGGCAGCCCGAAGGGCGACATGAGCGGGAGCGAAGGAGGCAAACCTGAAACCTGAAACTTGAAACCGGAAACTTGAATGCTTGGAGGGCGATGCTTGGAGGGCGATGCTTTGCCTTGCTCGCGCCCGCCCACGCTCCTTGAGGGGCGGGGCCGACGGGGACGTCGGCGCTCCCAGGGGGCGCGGAGGTGCAGGGACGCGGAGGGAGAAATACAAAAGCTCTATGCTGCTTGGTTTTTATTCGCGCCTATTCGCGCCATTCGCGGGCTTGTGCGAGAGCACCTTCTCTTCGAGTTTCTCGCGCCCCCAGTCGGAGTTCGCCCCGCCTTGGGCGCCGTTGATCACGGTGGAGAGTCCCGGGAATTGCTGATCGGCCACGGCGCGGAGTTGGTCCACCCAAGCGCCGATGGCGGAGAGGCTGGTGCCGTAGGCGACGAGGGTTTGCTTGCGCCCCGCTTCGAGGTTTTGAACAAATCGCGATTTTGGTAGGGGCTCTGCGGGCAGGGCAAACGCAGACGCTGAAAAAGCGGCAAAAGCTAGGAGTGCGGTGCGGGTGATTTTTTTTATGGTGTGGACCACCGGGGTTTTTCTAATTCTGTTCGCCGTCGGCTTTGGGGGCTTCGATTTTGAACGAGGTTTTCTTTTCGCCTTGGGTTTTCACCCAAACAATGAGGTCGGTGCCTTCGAGGGTTTTGTTGTGGCCGAAGCGGAAGTCTTTTCCGCGCGGGATGTCTTTTCCGTCGATGCTGAGCGTGGCCGGGCGGTTGCCCCAGTTTTTGACCACGAAGGCGGGGTTCTGGATCGGAGACCCTTGCGTCGCGTCGAGTGAGAATTCGAGGGGCCCGGCGTCGGGAGCTTTTGCGGTGAACATGTAGGCGCGCTCGGACTTCTTGTAAGCACCGCCTTCGTAGCCGCTCCCAGTCAGCCTCACTGCCGGTGCCGAGTTCCACGATCTCGAGAGCGGCGCGAGGGTTTCGGCCGGTTGGTCGGTCATGCCGTAGAGGAACATCGCCTCGCTGTTTCCGTCGGCGCGGTGGATCACCGGGCGCGAGGAGGCGAGCGAAAAATGCGACGGACGGTCGGAGACAATCGCCTTGCGGCCGTCATTGGGAAGCTGGGCCACAGGCCAGTGGTTCCAGCACGGGAACATCGAGTAGTCGGAACTCGGCGGGATTCCGAACCCCTCGATCTTCACACCGGGCTCGAAGATGAGATACGGCTTCCATTGCGAGCGGAAATTCACGAGCTGGATGTTCGGATCGGCGGGAACGCGGAAATACCGTTCCGGGCTGCTGGGATCCTTCCACTTCAGCGGCGGGCCGTCCTCCCAAGAGTAGGTGTGGGTTTCGCCCTTCTCATTGGCGAGGGTGAATGCCGCGATATCGACGGTGTCCTCCGGCCGATCACCGGGCTGGTTATAGAGGAGCGTCTCCTGCCATTGGCCGCCGCCGTTGTGGTTCGTGGCGACCACATACCGCACGCTGACGCCGTCAGGGTAGATCGTGAAATATTCGTCAGACCAAAGCCCCCAACCGGTCAACGGGTCGGGATCGAGGAATTTCCCATCGATGCCGACCGAAGCGTAGCGGGCGTGGACGACCACGCGGGCGTCGTTGCTCTCCAGAATCTTCGCCGTGGAAAATGCACACTTCTTGTCGGCCATGTGTTCGTAGCAACCGGTCTCGGCGCTATTCACCTCCAGGCTTTGATCGCCGGCCCACAGGCTGTTCTCGCTCACATAGCACGCACCGTAGTTTGTGCCCCGCCAGAACACGATCCGGCTCGGCGACTCGTCAAAGCGCACGAGGATGTCGGGGGATTCCCCCACCCTCCAATGCCGCTCCCACTCGGGTGTGTAATTGAGCCGAGTGTAGAACGCGCCGAACTCTCCAAGGCCTTCCGGGCCGGACGGCATGCGGCGGAATTGCAGCGGCTGCGCGACCTTCGGTTGCACGGCGGCGAATGCCTGCGCAACCTCGGCATCGGTGAGCGCGCGGTTGTGGATTTTTACCTCGTCCAGAAGGCCGTCGAGCAGCATGGGCGAGAGGAACGACATGCTGTATTTGCGCT
>CALFPA010000082.1 GCA_937919825.1 uncultured Spartobacteria bacterium
ACCTCCTCCGCCACGAATTGCTCGGAGTTTGACTGAAAAGCTCACACTAAGGCGCAAGGCCACGAAAGAAGAAGGCGTCAAATCGAAAACTGCAGGGTAGGGGCGGCTCGCCGAGCGGACCCAAGATTCAGGCGCGAAGCGCCGTTCTACTTTCCCCAAATTCTCCCGCAGAGCCGCCGAGGCGCTGAGAAAAGAGTAAAAGGGGCATGGCCGTTTCGGCCGTGAAAGACAATCGCCCGCGAATGCTGGGAATCCGCGCGAATCCGATCAGCCGAGATCTTCTTTTTCGAGAATCGGAATCACCACCGTGTCGAAGTCGGCCGGTTTGACGATGCGAATACCCCGCCATGGATCGAGCAGCAGCAGGTCTGGATCTCCGGTCACAATCACGGCCGCCCTGCTCGCCAAGGCCAACTCCAGAAACTTGTCGTCATCGGGATCGCGGCAGTCGCGCACGGCCTCATGGAGCACCGCATCAGGAAAGAAGACGGCTGCGTTTTCCCAAGTTTCCAGCAAACTCCTGCGAGCCGCCTTGGACACATACCGGTCCAACTTGGAGCGCAGGAGCACATCGCTGAGTTCCTCAAAAGTTGCCTTGGAAAAAATAAGCGGGTGCTGGTGTTCAAGCACTGCCCGGACACAACGATCGGCGCGACTGCCTTGGATCAAGGCTGCGCTCACGAGGACATTGGTATCGAAAATGACCACCCGTCAGCTGGGATTCTCTTCGGAAAGCAATTGCTCCAACGCCTCCTCGGTCAAGCCCGCCCTGCCTGCCTCGGCTTGGAGTTCGTCCATCGCCCCGGTGATCTTGCGGTTTTGCCCGGAAACCAAATTCCGGTAGAGCGCCATGGGAAGAAACACACCCAAATCGCGTTGATGCCGCTTGATGACCACGGGCTCTTGGATGGCATAATCAAGGAATTGCCCAAAATTCTGACGGGCTTCGGAGGCAGTCATGGCTCTCATGGGGAGAAAGATTATGATAATTTGTGCAATTTGTCAAAAATGCCTTTTGAGAGGCTTATTTTTTTCCAAGCCAGTCATTGAAGCTAATCCAGCCATTGTTTTTAAATGGGCTGCATGGATTTGCAGGTATGTCAGCAGGTAGTTTCCCTTTTTCTGGTAGTTTCCCTTTGCAAAACAAGCGCCATTCATTAGCAGACTTTAATTTCAACGCATGTGCGAATTTTCGAGCTTCAGTAAAGGAGCGATATTTTCGGCGACTAGGTGATATAGATCCTGTGCCAAGCCAATCACCGTAACCTTTCCACCCTTGACTTTTATATAGTCTTTCAGGCCCAACAGGGATATCATCAGGTAGTTTCCCTTTTTCTGGCATTTCACCCCTACAAAATCGACGCCATTCGTTTACTGACTGTAGATTTAGCAAGTGAACATAAGAACGCGCATCGTTAAAAAACCGATATTTTCTCTTGGATGCAGCTATGATTCCAGTTCCAAGCCAATCACCCATGCCTTTCCATCCTGCATCTTTGTAACATCTTTCTGGAGCGGTTGGTATGTCGAAAGGAATTTTGCCTTTACTCTGCATTCTGCCTGAGTAGAAATCTATCCATTCTTTTGTTGATTTGAGATTTAGAGATCGAACAAAATTTCGGGCATCTTCGAATGGGCGAAAAAATCGTTTGGAATTTGCGACTCTTCCAGTTCCAAGCCAATCACCCAAATCTTTCCAACCTTGATATTTGTATGTTCTGGATGGATTAGCGGGAATGTCTGCTGGTAATACGCCTTTTTCAAGTAGTTTGCCTTTGCAATATTGAATCCATTCACTGTTATCTTTTAGATTCAATGACCTAACAAACCCACGAGCTTCAATGAAAGGTCTGAATTTTTTATGAAAATTAGCAACAATGCCAGTCCCTAACCAGTCTCCATATCCTAACCATCCACGCTTTTTATAAGTTTGGCTGGGGTTTGCGGGGATGTCCTCTGGCATCACTCCTTTTCCTGGCATCTGGCCCCTGTAAAACTGAAGCCATTCTGCTGAAGATTTCAAATTTTGGGAGCGAGCAAAACCGCGAGCCTCTTCGAATGAACGATAAAGCCTCTTAGAGTTGGCAACTCTCCCGGTTCCAAGCCAATCACCAACTCCTCGCCATCCTTGATTCCTATAAATTTTAGCAGGGTTAATAGGTATATCTGGAGGCAAAGTGCCTTTTGCAGCAAGATTCCCTCTGCAGAACTGAATCCATTCATTTCCTGTTTTAAGATTAAGCGAATGCACAAACTTGCGGGCCCCAATAAATGAACGAAAAGCCCGCCTCGCATTCGCGACTCTTCCGGTTCCAAGCCAATCACCTAAGCTAACCCATCCATTGTATTTATAGGTTCTTTCAGGTGTAGCAGGTATATCCGCTGGTAGTGTGCCTTTTTGAGTGAGTTCACCCTTTGTGAATCTCAACCATTCAGTGTTTGATTTGAGATTTAACGATCGCACGAACGCCCGCGCCTCCTCAAACGGCCTCCACGACAGCTTCGCCAGTCGATCCCAACATTTGAGGTCAATATCGCGCGCGAATTCCTCGAGGTTGATTCGCTTGGCGAGTTTTTCGTCGATGTCGAAGACGACGCTGCCGCCGCTGCCGCGATGCTTTTTCCCCTGCGAGACGCTGCGGAAGTATTCGATGATCCGTTCGTCGTTGGCGGCCAGGGCGCGGAGGGTGGTGAGGATTTCTTGGAATTCCTCCGAGGCGAAGATGTCCTCCGGCTTGGCCTTGGCATCGTGGAGGATTGGCACGATCACATACCCCATCTTTTTGCCCTTGGCGGGTCGCATGGCGCGACCGACGGCTTGCACGATGTCCACGGCGCTGCGGCGCGGGTCGGCGAACATCACGCAATCGATATCCGGCACATCGACGCCTTCGGTGAGGCAGCGGGCGTTGGTGATGAGGGCGCGCTCGGTGGCGGCGAATTCACTCACGATGAGGGCGCGCGTGCCGGTGGGAGTTTTTCCCGAGACATGGAACGACTCGACCGGCGCGTGGCTTTCGAAGGAGCGGTTGTAGGCCTCGTTGTGGTCTTTGAAAATCTCCGCGCGCTGGATGCTGCTGTGGAAGGAAACGGTGTGCCGGATCGGGTATTTCCGCATCGCTTTGCGCAAGGCCACGAGCGCGGCGAGCATTTCGGCTTCAACCTCATTGTCCCAGCGGCCCTTGTCCGGGCGCAGGAAGACATTTTTCCGGACCATCTCGGTGATTTCGTCGCGCGAGACGAGGATCGTGACGATGCGGTAGTCGCTGAGAATCGGGGGCGTGGCCTCGAGCGCGCGCTTGAAGCTGAGGAGGTGGAAGGTGTCGCCGTAGATGGCGGCGTTGTCCATGCTCAGGATTTTGTCGCCCTTTCCGCGATAGCGGCGCTCGGTGGCGGTCATGAAAATGCGGCGGCGGACGGGGAGATTTTCGTCGTGGAGCAGGTGGGAGAAAAGTTTGTCGCCGTCGCCCACGGTCTTGTGCGCCTCGTCCATGATGCCGAGGTCGAACGAGAACTTCGCCGCGCGGGCGGCCTTACCCAAAGCCTCGCCGCTCTGGTAGGTGGTGAAGACGACGGTGAGGCCGGGCTTCTTGCGCCGGAGCCATGCGGCGATCTCCTGCGGATCGGTGAGGCATGGGGCGCCGAGGTCTTGGCGCAACACGGCGGTATCGTCCTGCTCCACGCGCCCGGCGGATTCGTCACTGCAAACGCAAATCCACTCTACCTTGTCGCCATGGGCGAGGGATTCGCGGAGCCAAACTTTCAGAGTCTGCCGGATGAGCGAAAGGCTCGGAACGGCCACGAGGATTTTCTTCGCGCCGAGGTTGCGGGCGATCCAGTAGGCCGTGAGGCTTTTGCCCGAGCCGCAGGGGCTGATGAGCTTCCCGCGCTTCTGGCGTTTCGCGACGAAATGCTCGCGCGCGTCGGCGATGGCGGATTGCTGGTGGGGGCGAGGTTTTAGCGGAACGAGCTTGGCGGGCTTGTGCCCGAGGAATTGGCGCAAGCGGGAGAAAAACTCAGCATCCAGCCCCTGCCAGACATCCAGTGCGCAAAAGCCGATGCGGTCTTGTTCCTTGAGGACCCGGGTGATCCTCTCGGTGGTCGAGCAAACGAGGCCGAACGAAATGTGCCGGCACACGCCGAACGCAAGGCCGGTGAATGTCGAAATCTCTCGCCACGGCACCGGGCGCGCCGTGTCCTCGCGGTATTTGCATTGGATGGCCCAAAACTCGCCGGAGTTGGTTTCCGCGATGAGGTCGATGCCTTGGTCATCGGCGGGAAGGTGGAGCTTTTTCCGAAGTGCAGACGGAACATCATTCAGAAGCCAGACCGAGCGCAGCTTCGTGGCGTATTCCGGATCGAGTAGAAGGTAGGCGCGAACGAGATGCTCGAACACATCGCCCTTTTCCTTTTCGGACAACCGGCTGAGGCGTCCGACGAAATCCTCCCACGACGAACAACGCGCGACAGCCTTATGCAAAGCGGGATCAAATATGCCTTTCATAGCGCTGTGAAATCAGAAGCCAGAGCGAGAAAGCTTCCAAAAAGCCAGTTGGCCTTCCAGAGGATTCGCTGGGAAGAGGTGCAGGCACTCCAGGACGGCGCATTCGCGCCTGAAATTTGGGCGCTGACGGAGCATCGCCCTCCAAGGATTCGCGGGGATTCGGTTTATTCGCGGGCAGTCTTTCTCTGCGCCTCGGTGTCTCTGCGGGAGGAATTGGATGAATTTGGTGCTCATTGCGGGGGGCATCCTAAAACGGCTGGTAGGACAAATACGGGGGGATCAGTTTTTTTTGAGAATCAGGGAAGGCTCTCACGGAGGCACCGAGGCACGGAGGAGGAGATGTAGAAAAACCGGAGAGCTGAGACCTGAAATTTAATGATTCCTCTCTGTGTGCTTTGAGTCTTGGGCGCTGACCGAGCATCGCACTCCAAGGATTCGGCTCATTCGCGGGTAGTTCGATCTCTGCGGAACTGCGTCTCTGCGGAAAGTGG
>CALFPA010000083.1 GCA_937919825.1 uncultured Spartobacteria bacterium
CCTTCATGCTCTCCACCGGCCAGGGTGACAGCAACGAACTGCAGACGCGCTTTTCATCAAGTTTAAATTTGAACTTCTGAGCTTGGTGATTAGTTTCAGCTGCTGATGTTTTTTCGTCATTCCAACACCCGCCAAAAATTCGCACTTCACGCGGCGGCTTTGTTTTTAGCCGCTGTTCCGCTCCACGCCGCACCGCCCGTTCTCCCCCGCGCCAGTCACCCATTCGGCTCCCGAGCCTGCTGCAGGCGGCTTTCGTTCGGATAACTCGAACGCCCCTGCCGCTCCGGCGGTTTCTGCCGATCGTTCTGGTGAAGCTTCGATCCCGACTTTGATGGCCGGGGAGGGAGACTATGTTTTGGCAGCGGGGGATACGCTGGATCTGATGGTTTACAAGGAGCCGGATTTGAATATGCGCTCCAAAATTGCGCGGGACGGGCGGGTGCAATTGCCCCTTCTGGGAGAGGTGGCAGTCGCTGGAAAAACCGTTCGCGAGGCGCAAGATTACATTAGGTCACTCCTCAACGCCGATTACCTAGTTGATCCACAGGTTTATTTGAATATTGCCTCTTACACCCAGCGAAAGATCACGCTGATTGGCCAAGTCGTGCGCCCGGGAAGTTACGAACTTCAAGGCAATGAATCGCTCGGAATTTTGGAGGCGATCGGCATGGCGGGGGGCTTCACTCGCATCGCTGATAGCAAAAATGTCACGATCAAGCGAATTGTGGGCGGCAAGCCAGACACCATCAAAGTCAATACCAAGAGACTCGAGGATGCCGATGGCGGAAGTTTCGAAGTCCTCCCCGGAGACATCATCACCGTCGGCGAAAGTTGGTATTGAGACGCCTAAAAAAATTTTAAGAAACCAGGATGAGCAAAGACCCAGCTAATACAAAAAATCCAATCCATAATGTTACGGATGCCATTGACTGGCGGGAGTATTTCCATGCCGTGGTGGATCGGTTGTGGTTGGTGATTCTCAGCATGGTGCTAGCGGGAATCTATGCCGCTTACAGCCTCTCGACGGTGCAGACCGTTTATCGAGCGCGCTCGGTGCTATTTATCGAACAAGAGCAGGCAAAAATCATCAAAGCGGAACAAGTCCGTGACGAAGCCATTCGAAGCGTGGACATGATCAATACCGTCGTAGATCTCTTAAGGAGTTACACTTTTACACAACGAGTGGCTATTTGGCTCAAGCTCGATCAGGACCCGCGTTTCCTCTCCGCCGCTGGCATCCCGGCCCGCGATGCCAACATCGATCGGGTGAGTGCTGCATTGAACGCCATGGTGACGTCGGTATTCCGACCGCAAACGCGCCTTATTGATGTCGTCATCACAAGCTCGGATCCTAACCTGTCGGTGAAATTGGCAAACGGCTTCGCCGATGAATACATTCGTTATGTCAACGAGCGGCGTTCCGATGCCTCGAAGTCCGCGACACAGTTCCTGCTCGAAGAGCGTGATCGCCTCCAGGAAAAAATGCGGATTTCGGAGGAAAAAATGCAGGCCTTCCGCGAGCGCGAAAGGGCTGCTTCGATCGAAAACATGCTCGCGACAGCTCAGGGGCAACTTTCCGAAATCAATGCCAATCTGGCTCAAATCCAGCAACGCATTCGCCAGATTGATAGCGATTTGGCTGTGATCAAAGCCAACCAAGGGAGTGTTGACCAACTCCTCGCCCTTACCAGCGTCGCCTCCGAACCCAAGGTGGTTCAACTTAGCGAATCCATTCGGGCTCGGGAGCGCGAACTCGACCTGATTTCCAATCGCTACCGCGCCAAGCACCCGACTTATGTCCAAATCAAAACACAAATTGATTTGACCCAGAGAGATTTGAATAAAGTGCTCTTTGGTGCCACGGGCTTATTGGAGAACACACGCAATCGGTTGCTCTTGCAGGAGCAAGAATTGAACTTTTCCCAGCAAAAAGCAGAGAGAAAGCTCCTAGACGTCACTGCTAAAACTGTGGAATACAACTACCTGAAGCGGGAGCTCGACTCCGACTTGGCTCTCTACAACTCCGTCTTGTCGCGTTTTAAGGAGGTGGATTTGACGAAGCAACTCACCGAGTCGCCCGTTCGAATCCACGAAAAAGCCTCAGGCGCCCAGCCCATCCGGCCCAGCGCCACCAAGAAATGGATACAGTCCCTACTCGGTGGTTTGGCAACCGGCATCGCCCTCGCTATTGCCCTGTTCATGTTGGATACGAGCATCAAGACGGTCGATCAAGTCGAGCAAATGACCGGTGTCAATGTGATCGCCGCCATTCCCAAGCTGAGTCTCTCCTCGCGAGCCAGCGTGTTGGTTGCCAACGAAGAGCGCTCAGGTATCGTTGCGGAATCCTTCCGATCGTTGCGAGCGTCTTTGACCCTTCACCAGCTCAATGAAAACGCGCGCACCTTCCTTTTCTCAAGTTCCCTGCCGAGTGAAGGAAAAACCTTCTGCAGCTCCAACTACGCCGTCACGCTCGCTCAGCAGGGATTCAATACCCTCTTCATCGATGCCGATCTTCGCAAGCCCGGCGGCTCGATCGTTTTTTATGGAGAGAACCGCAAGCCCGGCCTTTCCGAGGTTTTGATGCAATCCTGCGCGATGAAAAACGCCGTCATGCCCTCGCACATCGATAACTTGCAAGTTCTCACTGCCGGCGGCCGTGCACCGAATCCCTCCGAGTTGCTCACCTACGAAAATATCCAGCGTGTTCTTTCCGAGGCCCTCTCGAAATACGACCGCGTCGTGGTTGACTCTGCGCCGTTGCTTGCTGTGAGCGATACGCTCTTGATCGCGCCACACATTGATCTTTGCACTCTCGTGGTGCGCGCTTTTGCCACTCCCCGCAAGATGGTTCAACGCGCTCTGAAATCCCTCGATGAAACCAAGACCGAACCAGCTGGTCTGATTCTAAATTTCCTGCCCGGCGGTCGCGGAGGTTATTACGCCTACTACTACTCTGGAAAATACTACGGCTCTTACGGTGCTAAGGGAGTTTACGGGGAATAAGCCTTGCCCGAAGATTCCACCTCGCACAAACGCGGCCTGCTGATTTTTGGCGGGATCGTGTCTCTTCTGGCGGGCATCTTCGCCATCGCAGCGCCTGGTGTTTTTTCCATTCTTCTGACCGAATTCCTCGGAGCCCTGCTGCTGGTCACGGGCGGCGTTGGTTTATTTCAAGCCTTGCTGGGCAAAATATCGCCCATCGTGTGTTGTCGCTGCTCTCGGCCATCGTTCGCGTAGCGGCCGGATCCGCCTTGTTTTTCATGACCACGGAGGGCGTCGCCATCCTGACTCTGATCCTCGCCGGAGTTTTTGTTGCCGAAGGCATTTTCTGCATCATGACTTCATTCAGCATGCGCTCGAATCCCGCATGGATTTGGCTGTTCCTGAACGGCCTTGCCGCGCTGGTTCTCGGTGGGATGATTTATTCCAAGTGGCCCTCCGATGCCGGTTGGGTTGTTGGCTTGATGTATGGCATCCAGTCGATTTTCACAGGGTCGGCTTTTTTGATGTTGGGTCTCCGCACCGAAAAGAAATAACGGGCCAACACAGGCTTCCCATTTCCTGCGGTTGTTTTTTTTTGGAAATCCGCAAAAGTCCTGCCCGATGGAAACGAAAAGGGCAGATTATATTTCACTGGGTTTCGATAAAATCTCGGCAGATCTCGACTTTCTCCTCGTGTGTTTTGATGAGGTCTTGCGCGAATTAGGGGAGGAGCGAGTGGCGCAAAGCCTGCCGTGGACTGGCCAAAATGCCGAGTCCTGCGAAGGCTTTGAGCAAGCAGCCTCCATGGCATTTCAACTCCTCAATATGATCGAGGAAAATGCAGCCGCCGCAACGAGGCGCTTGCGCGAGATGGATCTGGGAAGTGCGGCTGAACCTGGGCTGTGGCCCCGTCAGTTGAAGGAACTCGCGTCGGCTGGAATCGATGGCGCCAGCATCGCGGCTTCTCTGGCGTCCATTCGCATCGAACCTGTTCTCACCGCGCATCCCACTGAAGCGAAGCGAGCGGCGGTTCTCGAGCAACACCGTGCTCTCTACACTCTGCTTTTGGCTCGCGAGGATTCGCTGCTGTCGCCATCCCAGCGCGAGACATTGCGCGAGGAATTCAAGGTTGTGCTGGAACGCTTGTGGCGCACCGGGGAAATCCTCCTCGAAAAACCCGACATTGCCTCCGAGCGTCGCGGCGTGATTTACACCTTGCGCGAAGTTTTTCCTGCGGCGCTCGGCCGATTGGATACCCGTTTTCGACAAGCTTGGCGGGAGGCGGGCTTGGATGCCGAGTTGATTGCCAATCCACTCGATTGGCCCAAAGTCCGTTTTGGAACCTGGGTTGGTGGCGATCGCGATGGGCATCCGCTCGTCACAGCCAGCGTCACGGAGACGAGCCTTCGCGAGCTTCGCGTGAGCGCATTGATTGTTCTCCACCGTCAACTTGACGACCTCGCTGCGAAACTTCCGCTCTCTAGCAATTTTCAGAATTTCCCTGCTGATCTTCAGGCGGACCTCGACCTCTTCAGTCAGGAAAATCCCATGCTCGATGCGAGTCTCCGGGCGAGTTACTCGGACGAGCCCTGGCGCCGATTCATTTTGCACCTCCAGGCGAAACTTCCTGTCACGACCGGGGAAATTGAGGACGCTAAAATCCTCGAGGGTGGAATCCATTTCCAGACTCCTTCCGAGTTGGACGCGTGCCTCGCGCGCTTGGCTTCTTCCCTGTCTGCGATGGGGGCTCGGAGATTGGTGGATTCCGCCGTTTCGCGCATTCGCCGGACACTCGATACTTTCGGCTTTCATCTCGCCGCTCTGGATATTCGACAGAACAGCCGATTCCATGATCTTGCGATCGACCAACTCCTTGCCGCCAGTGGCGCGGCCTCGCCCAATTTCTCGGAATGGGACGAGCCCCGCCGACTCGAGTTTCTCGAAGCCGAACTCCGCTCGCCTCGCCCTTTCCTCGGTGGAGGCGCTTCGGCCGGGCCTCAAGCCGATGCGGTCCTGTCCTGCTACGCCGTCCTTCGCCAGCACCTCGACAAGCATGGTCCCACAGGACTTGGCTCCCTGATCGTCAGCATGACCCGCCGCCTTTCCGACTTGCTGGCTGTCTACCTCTTGGCCCGAGAGGCGGGTTTGACGAAATGGACAAGTGAGGGCCTAGTCTGCGAATTACCCGTCGTTCCACTTTTTGAAACTCTCGACGACCTCGAGCGCGGTCCAGACATCATTCAGAAATTTCTAGAAAATCCTCTGACGCGCCGGAGCCTCGCCAGCCAGCAGGCGGCACCCACAAGCTTGCCCGTTCAGCAGGTGATGATCGGCTACAGCGACAGCAATAAGGACTGCGGAATTTTCGCGAGCCAGTGGACCTTGCATCAATCGCAGGACGCCATCGCGGCAGCCGGGAGAAAAGAGGGATTCAAAATTCGCTTCTTTCATGGCCGTGGAGGCACGATCAGCCGTGGCGCGGGACCGACCCACAGGTTTCTCGATGCTCTTCCGCCGGGTTCCGTTCAAGGCGATCTCCGCATGACAGAGCAGGGCGAAACCATCTCGCAAAAATACGGCACCATCAGCTCCTCGGTTCACAATCTCGAGTTGCTCCAAGCTGGCGTCGCTTCCGTTTCCATGGGAAGTCCAAAGCCCGAGGTCGATGGGATCGTCTCGGAAATTTGCGAATTCCTCTCCTTGGCCAGTCGGGAGAGTTACACCGCGCTAATTCAGCATCCCGATTTCATGGCCTACTACTCGGAGGCCACACCGATTGACGCCTTGGAGACGAGTCGCATTGGATCGCGTCCCGCGCGTCGCACCGGAGAGAGGACACTTGCGGATCTTCGGGCGATTCCCTGGGTTTTTAGCTGGAATCAAAGCCGCCACTATCTTCCGGGTTGGTTTGGTGTTGGGTCTGCCCTCCGCCGCCTTCGCGAGGAAAAACCGGCTTTGTTCGATGCTCTGCGCTCGAACTTCCGCAAGTCCGCCTTCCTTTATTATGTGCTGAATAATGTCGAAACGAACCTCGCCAGCGCCAACCGGAAAATCATCGAGGAATACGCGGGGCTCGTCTCCAATTCCTCGGCCAAGGCCTCGATCCTCCCGCTCATCCTGGGAGAGTTTGATTCCACTCGCGAGATGATGGCCGAGGTTTTCGGCGGATCGATGGAGGCCCGCCGTCCTCGCATGACGAAGACGCTCGCCTTGCGTAGCGAAGGATTGAAAGCGCTCCACCGCCACCAAATCAGCCTCCTGCGCCGTTGGCGTGCGGCTTGCGTGGCGCAATCTCCGGAAAAAGACCGCCTGCTTCCGCAGGTTCTCCTTGGCATCAACGCGATTGCCAGCGGCCTACGAACAACGGGCTAGGATTTCAGGCTTCACCGCCCCTTGCTCGATTGTGTAAAAGCTTCGTTCCTACGAATAAAACTTATGGGCAAGATTTATAACAACATCGTCGAAACCGTCGGGCGCACGCCTCTCGTCAAACTCAACCGCGTCACCGCTGGCCTTCCAGCCACGATCGCCCTCAAGTGCGAGTTTTTTAATCCGCTCGGCAGCGTGAAAGACCGCATTGGCATGGCCATGATCGAGGACGCCGAGCAACGCGGAATCCTTAAACCCGGCGGAGTGATCATCGAGCCGACCAGTGGGAACACCGGCATCGGCCTGGCTTTTGTCGCCGCCGCGAAAGGCTACAAGGTCATCCTCACGATGCCGGATACCATGAGCGTCGAACGCCGCACCCTGCTGGCCTTGCTCGGCGCGGACTTGGTTCTCACACCCGGCTCGGAAGGGATGCGCGGGGCGATCGCCAAAGCTGACCAACTTCTTCAAGAAACCCCCGGCGCTTGGATGCCTCAGCAGTTCAACAATCCCGCCAATCCCGCCATCCACTCTAAAACCACGGCCGAAGAAATCTGGGCCGATACTGACGGTCAGGTCGACATCCTTGTCTCGGCGGTCGGAACTGGTGGAACGATCAGCGGGGTCGTCGAGGCGCTTCTTCCTCGCAAGCCGTCCTTCCGAGCCATTGCGGTGGAGCCAATGGATTCGCCCGTCATTTCCCAAACCCTCGCTGGCGAACCTCTCAAACCCGGCCCGCACAAAATCCAAGGAACCGGTGCGGGATTCGTGCCCAGCAACCTGCATTTGAAGAGCGCCGCTGGCTCTCCGCAGATCACCGAGTGCGTGAAGGTCTCTAATGACGACGCCATGGCCATGGCTCGCCGACTCGCCAAAGAAGAGGGAATCCTCGGTGGCATCAGCACCGGAGCCAATGTTTTCGCCGCGATCGAAGTCGCGAAACGCCCCGAGAATGCCGGCAAGTTGATCGTGACGATCGGTTGCTCCACTGGCGAACGCTACCTCTCCACCGCCCTTGCTGATGAGGCCCGCGCCAAAGTCGCGAATTAATTTATGAGCAATTCGGAAACGCCCGTTATTCCTGCCCCGCTCCCGATTGATGATCCCATGCTGAGGTGGGAATTGTTCTGGGAGAAAAATAAATCCGCCATTTTAGGAGCTGTCGCCTTGTTAGTCGTCGGTGGAATCGCCTTGGGAGCTTGGTTCATCTATTCGAGCCTTCGTTCCACAGCCGCCCAGAAGCTCTTGGCCAACGCCACGGGCATCGAGGGATATGAAGCGGTCGTGACTCAATATCCGGGGTCCATGCCAGCGGCGGATGCCTTGTTGCGCCTGGCCGCCGCACAACGGGAGGCCGGCGACCTGGAAAAATCCACAGCTGCTTTCCAAAAATTCCTCGAGAAATTCCCGGACCACCAACTCGCCGGCGGGGCCCTGCTCGGGGTTGGTCAAAACCAAGACGCCACCGGAAATTCCGACGCGGCTTTGACGACCTACCAACAGGTCGTTACCCAATATCCCAAGAGCTACGCCGCGCCCTTTGCCGCTTATTCCGAGGGGGAAATTCTCCTGCGCCGTTTCCTTCGCGACGAGGCTCTGCGGAGCTTCAATATGGTGGTGACTCAATTTCCGCAGTCTCCTGCGGCGCGCATGGCCTCGTCTCAACTCGCCCGGCTGGGAGCCTCCCAACCACCTCGGGCATCGGTTGCCGAACCAGCAGTGAGCGCTCAGCCGGTCCAGTAATTTTCTAAATCCTCTGGAATTTAGCTCGCCGCGAGGAGAGGGGATTCGTGCAACTCGAGGGTTTGTGTTTCGTTCGGGTTGTCCCGAAATTCCAAGAGTTCCATCCGGCCATCGAAGTGTTCGACGATCGCGGTGAGGCTTTCGACCCAATCTCCGCAGTTGTAGTAGGTGATCCCTTCGATCTCGCGCACGGCCGGGGTGTGGATATGTCCGCAGAGGACCGCATCGACTCTGTGGTCGCGGGCGAACCGAACGATGGATTCCTCGAATTTTCCAATGAAGCTCACGACATTTTTAACCTCTGCTTTCACATAGGCGCTGAGGGACCAGTGGCCGAGGCCAAAGAGTCGGCGGAAGAAATTAACGAGCCCATTGCAGCGCATGAGCAGCACATAGCCGATGTCCCCGAGGTGGGCCAACCAGCCGAGATTTTGGACGACGGTATCGAGTTCATGCCCGTGGATAACTAGGATTTTTCGGCCGTCCGCCGTGGTGTGGATCGCATTCTTTCGGATTTCGACGCTGGCGTAGTGGCCGTGGAAGGCGGAGAGGAATTCATCGTGGTTGCCGACGATGTAAATGATCTCGGTGCCTTTGCGGCCCTTGCGGAGGAGTTTTTGGATCACATCGTTGTGATCCTGCGGCCAGTAGATTCCGCGACGAAGAGCCCAGATATCGATCAAATCGCCGACAAGGTAAAGCGTCTCAAATTCGGCATCCCTGAGAAAATTGATCAGGGCGCCGGCATTGCTGCCCTTGGTTCCCAAATGCACATCTGAAATCCAACCGGTGCGGTAGTGGTTCATCGGCATCGCATTCCATCCGGGTTGAAAACTCCCGGCAAGGAGGGGGATGTGACAAGATTGTCACACGGAAAGACCGCGCGTTCAGTTGGGGATGGAGGTGTGGCGGATGTCCTTCACCTCGACCGCGTAGATGGTGTCCTCCGCGATGCTTTTGGCTTGGTCGCCGATGCGCTCGAGGAAGCGGGCGATGAAGATCAGCTCGAGGTAGCCACGGATCGAGTCAGGGTTTTTCTGCATCAGGTCGGCGAGGGTTTCGGCAAAAGAGCGGTTTTGCTCGTCGAGTCCCTTGTCGCGGAGTTTGAGGGTGCGGGCGAGTTCGATATCGCCATCGGAAAAGGCTTTGATGGCGTCCTTGAACAAATTCGTCGCGGTGTCGAAAAGCGGCTCGATTCGGGCGATTTCAGGGAGCGCGGGTTGCAAGATGAGCTTGCGGGCACGGCGGGCAATGCCGACGGCTTGGTCGGCAGCCCGTTCGAGGTTCACGCTGGTCTTCATCGCCGCGATCACATTGCGCAAATCCGAGGCGAAGGGATGGTAGCGAAGCATGATGTCCATTCCGGCATTATCGATTTGGATTTCCAAGGCATCCACTTCCTCGTCGTCGGCGATGACGGTATTGCACCAGTCCTCGTCGCGTTCGAAGAGTCCCTTGCGGGCGCAGTCGAGGCTGCGGGCGGCAAGGCTGGCCATCATGAGGACATCATTGCGAAGGTTCTCGAGGGCGGTTTCGAAGTTGGTGAGGATGTGGCGGGGTGTTTCCATCGGATTTGTAGGATTTGAAATTGGGGAAGGGGGTTGCCTCAGCCGAAGCGGCCGGTGATATAGTCTTCGGTTTGTTTTTGTGCGGGGTTGCTGAAGATTTTCGGAGTTTCATCAAACTCCACGAGCTTGCCGAGGTAGAAGAAGGCGGTGCGGTCGGAGCAACGCGTGGCTTGCTGCATGTTGTGGGTGACGATGACGATGGTAAATTCTTGTTTCAACTCGCGAATCAACTCCTCGACTTTTACGGTCGCAATCGGGTCGAGCGCGGAGCAGGGTTCATCCATCAGGAGAATTTCGGGACGGTTGGCGATGGCGCGGGCGATGCAGAGGCGCTGCATCTGGCCGCCTGAGAGGCTGAGGCCGCTTTCGTGGAGGCGGTCCTTCACTTCATCCCATAGCGCGGCGCCTTGGAGGCTGCGTTCCACGGTTTCGTCGAGGACGGATTTTTTGTTCTGCCCGGAGACCCGGAGTGGGTAAACGACATTTTCGTAGATGGATTTCGGGAAGGGGTTGGATTTTTGAAAAACCATGCCCACGCGTTTGCGCAGGGAGATCACCTCGATGTGGGGATCATAAATGCTGCGGCCATTGACGACAATGTCCCCCGAATGGCGGATGCCATCGATGAGGTCGTTCATGCGATTGAGGTTTCGCAGGAGCGTGGATTTTCCACAGCCGGAAGGCCCGATAAAGGCGGTGACTTGGCGCTCGGGAATGTCGAGCGAGATGTCGAAGAGGGCCTGTTTTTTGCCGTAGAAAAAACTGAAGTCGCGGATGGAGATGAAATCCGGTCTTCCTTCGGTGGTGGTGTTCACAGTGGTTTCCATGGGTTGTTCGGTGGGCTTAGAAAGCACCGGTGGCATATCGTTTTCGGAGTTTCTCACGGATCAGGATGGCGGCGAGGTTAAGGACGACGACGAGAAGTATCAGAAGAAGGGTGGTGGCGAAAACCATGGGCTTGGCGGCTTCGGAGTCGGGCGATTGAAAGCCCAGATCGTAGATGTGGAATCCAAGGTGCATGAATTTGCGCTCAAGGTGGACAAAGGGAAAAGCGCCGTCGATCGGAAGGCTGGGGGCGAGTTTCACGACGCCGACCAGCATGAGGGGGGCGACCTCGCCGGCACCGCGAGCCATCGCGAGGATCAGGCCGGTGAGAATGCCCGGAAGGGAGGCGGGGAGAATAATGCGCTGGATCGTCTGCCATTTTGAAGCGCCACAGGAGAGCGACCCCTCGCGCATTCCGCGTGGAACGGCGGCGAGCGCCTCCTCGGTGGCCACGATCACCACAGGGACGGTCATTAATGCGAGCGTGGCGGCTGCCCAGAGGATACCACCGGTGCCGAAGGTCGGGGTGGGGAGGTATTCGCCGAAGAAGGTGCTATCGATCGAGGCACCGACAAAATAAACGAAAAAGCCGAGGCCGAAGACGCCGAAAACGATGGATGGCACGCCGGCGAGGTTGTTGACGGCGATGCGCACGGCGCGAACGGCGAGGCCTTGTCTGGCATATTCCCGCAGGTAGATGGCCGCCACGACGCCGAAGGGAACGACGGCGAGGCTCATCAGGAGAGTCATAACGAAAGTGCCAAAGATCGCGGGAAAGATACCGCCTTCGGTATTTGCCTCGCGGGGATCGAGCGACAGGAAATTCCAGATATTATGAAAAAACAGGCCGAGCTTTTGCGTGAAATCGAGAGTGTTTGGCAGGTTGAAAGCGACAAGCTCGCCCACGGGGAGACGGCGCTCAATGCCGTTCGGGGTGGTGTAAATGAGGGCGGCGGCGGCTTGGATGGCACGGAGTTCACGGGCCTTGGCGGCGAGGAGTTGATAATCGGCGTCGAGGGCGGCGATTTCTTTCAGGGATTCCGGGGATCCCTTGCCTTTGGCTCGGAGTTGGGTGATGCGGGAGTTGATGGCGCCGATGTCGTGTTTTTCGATCTTTTCGATCTCACTACGGCGAGCGGCGGATTCGGCATCCAGGCGGGCGAGGGTTTGGGTGAAGGCGGGGGAGTTCGCTGGCACGGAGGTGCCATCCGCGAGCTGGAGAGATTTAGGGTAAGCGAAAGCGATGCCATATTCCATGCGCTCGAGGCGATAGATGCCCCGAGGTTCAGAGAGGGAGGCGATGTCGGTGTTATTGAGAAAGGCGAAGCCGGAGCCGTTGACATCCTTGTTGCCCACGAAAATTTGGATTTCGGTCTGATCCTCGATTTTGTCGCCGGTGGCACTGAGGACGGGAATGCGTTTCTCACGGGTTTGGACGAGTTCGCCGGTGAGTGTGTCGCCTGAATTAGGCAGGGGATTTTTGACTCCCGGCTTGAGGTGAACTTCGACAATTTTCGAGGGCCAGAAAACCGGTAGGCCATTGGCCACGATCACGCCAAGCAAGCCGACGACCATGATCAGGCCCAGAGCCAGGCCCATGGCGGTGAGCCAGACGAACGGCTCCCCGGGGGCGGCGAGGGTTCGGGTGAGTTCGAGATCCTTGGTGTCAGAGTCGCGCATGGCCTAGGTCGTCTTAAATTTTTCCCGGAGGTGCTGGCGGAGAACCTCGGCTACGGTGTTGATGGCAAAAGTGAGCAGGAACAACACGAGGGCTCCGAGGAAGAGGGTGCGATAGAGGGTGGCATGGTGCGGGGCTTCGGGAAGTTCCACGGCGATGTTGGCGGAGAGCGTCCTCATGCCGGAGAAGATATTCCACTCCATGATCGGGGTGTTGCCGGTGGCCATCACGACGATCATGGTTTCCCCAACTGCGCGGCCGAGGCCGATCATGAGGGCCGAGAAAATGCCGGCCGAGGCGGTGGGCATGACGACGCGCAGGGCGGTCTGCCAGCGACTCGCTCCGCAGGCCATGGATGCCGTAATTAGGGGCTTGGGGACATTCGAGAGGGCATCTTCCGCAATCGTAAAAATGATCGGAATGACGGCGAAGCCCATCATGAACCCTACGACAAGAGAATTTCGCTGATCGTAGCTCGTGCCGGTCACGGCAGGCCACCAAGCCCGGAAATCGGCTGTTTTTTGGCCCGTTGCGGGATCGGTTACCACGAAGGCCACGGCTTCAAAAGCCGGCCCGAGATACCAAAGAATCCCGGCACTGGCGAAGAGCAGGGGAAGGAAAACGATCCACTCCCAGCCTGGGCGGATGAATTTGCGGATTTGGATTGGGAGATGGCTCCAGAAGAATCCTGAAAAGGCTGCCACAATCGGGACTCCCACGACGACCAGAAGCAGGGACGGAACCTGGCGCTCGATCAACGGCGCAATGTAGATTGCGGCGAGAAAACCCAGGACGACCGAAGGCAGGGAGGCCATGACTTCCATGGTCGGCTTGACGGTGGAGCGGAAGCGCGGGTCGAGGAATTGGGATGTGTAGAGGGCCGCGAGGAGGGCGATCGGCACGGCGAAAACCATGGCGTAGAGTGTGCCTTTCAGCGTTCCGAAAATCAGGGGCACGAGGGAGTATTTGGGTTCGAAATCGTCACTGCCGCCCGTGCTTTGCCATTCCCACTTCGGTCCGGGCGCGCCCTCATACCAAACTTGGCCAAAAAGAGCCTTCCAGCCCGAGTCGGGATGTGGGTCGTTAATTTGGAAAAAATGGAGGGTATTCGAGGAGTCCAGCACGGCGAGGCGTTGATATTTTCCGCTGATGACGGCGTTCGAGACGGGATAGGGGACGCGACTCTGCCAGCGGATGGACTCGGTGGTGGAGTAGCGGAGGGACAATTCCTTCCCGCCGCCGAGAAGGAATGCCTTGTTGCGAAGGGTCGAGACGAGAAGCACGGGGCTCGCGCCGAGATTTGGGAATTCGTGAGTGAGGCCGAAGAGTCGTTCCTTTCCGCCCTCGGGATAGAACAGGCTGAAAATGCGGTTCTCGCCCGAGTCGCTGGCGAAGGCGATCGAGACATCGCCAAAGATGAAATTAGCGACATTGATGTGCGAGTTGGCCAGATCTCCGAAGGGGGTGAAGGATTGGCGAAGCTCGAATTTTCCGTCGGCAAGAACGAGGTAGCTGACCTTGCCGCTTTCACTGATCACCACCACGGAATCGCCTGTGACTGGAACGAGGATTTTCTCGGGTCGGCCAGGGATGAGGGGGGTCAGATCATGGGTTCCGGCGGCTTCCTCTTTGTTTTTGCCCATGAGCGAGCGCTTGCGCTTGAAAAGCGAGGCGGTCACGCGGTTCGTCTCGCCGTCGGATTGGAGGGCGACGATGAGCTTGCTGCTGCCGGAATCCCCGTAAGCAATGTCGGTGATCGGCATGCCGGGATCTCCGATTGAGGAGGGCGTCTCGGCGGTGGGGTTCACATCGATGATCTGGCGTCCACCCGATTCGCGGGAGGTGTGGTTTGGAGAGACAAAGACAAATTGCCCGTTCGATGTGCCCAGGATGATTTTTTGTTCCCGCTTATTGAGGAACGCGGCGCTGACCTGACCGGTGATTCCGAGGTTGAGGGAGCGGTCTTTGGTTTCGCCGGTCTCGTAATCGACGACGAGGAGGGAACCGTCGGACGCGACGAGGAAGGGTTTCGCGCCCCATTCATCGACACCGAGCAAGGCGTATTTGGTGTCGGGGAGGGGAATGCTTTTCAGCGGCTTGACGCTTGGTGGGGCGAAGAGCGGCCAGATTTGCAGAACAATAAAAACAAAAATTCCCAGCACGGAGGTGATAACCAGCGCGCCGCCAAATTTGATAAGAACCGTCATGAACCGATCGACCAGCAGGGTCAGCTTCGAGGTCTTAAAGCGGTTCTGCTCCGTCGCGTGTCCGGGTAAAGTTTTTTTAGTATTCGGCATTTAAAGCTTCTCCGAAAACGGGACCCGTAAAAATAAATCCCGGCTCTCAGTTTCGGCCCGAAACTCTAGCAATTTGCCATTCCATGGCGAGCCTCAAGAAGATTGCGACAGAATTGTCACACGAGGGACAATTCGGCTTTTTGTTTAGTCCAGAACTCCGGCGAGGAGGAATTTTTCGAGCAACTCCATCCGAGTCATGACATCCAACTCTTGGAAGATAATTCGGCGAGTCTGGGGATTCTCGAAAACCGTCGAGGCCAAGAGGTCTGCAAACGCGCCATGGGTGGTGATGGTGTTGAGGTGGTCGACAAACCCATCGGGGATTCCGAGCTTTTCCACGGCTTGGGAACGGAACGCAGCCATGATCGATCGGCGGAGCGATTCGAGGGAGGCATTCGACTCGTCTGGATCGTTCAACATGAGCATTTCGCTGCGAGGGTAGGGATCGAGGTGGATTTCATGGAATGCCACGCGGGTGACTCCTTGGAGGACGAGATTCGAAGTGCCGTCGGGATTCGTCACACAGGCCCTGATCATGCCGATCGCGCCGAGGGATTCGCTGGCATCTTCTTCGTAGAGGGTATGAGCGATTGCAAACATCCGGTTCCCCAAGAGGGATTCGGCAACCATTTCCCTGTAGCGGTCCTCGAAAATTTTGAGCGGCATCATGGCTCCCGGAAAAAGGGTCACCCATGGCAGGATCATCAACCCCGTTTGGTCCGGGTATTTTGTGATTTGATCGATCATCACTGCCAAAAGTAACGAGCGAGAAAGCTTCCGGGGCGCAAAAACTTTTGCCTCTGCCGAAAAATCTAAAAGACCGTCGGCTCGCCCTCTTTAAGAATCCGAATGCGGTCGATGACCTGCTTGTCCGCGCCGTGGCGGATGAGTCGCTCGGGAGGTTCGTGGAGTGGCTCGTAGCTGAGACGAAAAGTTCCATAGTGCATCGGCACGAGCGTGCGGGCTTTGAGTTGGAGGAAGGCATCGATGGCTTCCTCGGGATTCATGTGGACATCGCGTTTAGTCGGGGCCTCGTAGGCGCCGATGGGCAGAAGGGCGATTTCCACCGGCAAGCGCTCGCCGATTTCCGTGAAGCCCTCGAACCACGCGCTGTCGCCACAATGAAAAACCGAGCGCCCTGCGTATTCGATATGAAATCCACCAAATCTCCGGTGGCTGTCGTGAAGGACGCGAGCCCCCCAATGCCTCGCCGGAGTGAGGGTGACTTTCAGGTCGCCCACTTGGAAGCACTCCCATTGTCGAAGTTCTTGGACATGGTTAAACCCAAGGCCGTGCACCAAACCGCCAACATGCTCGGGAACGACAATAGCCTGATCGCTGGCAACGGCACGGAGGGTTTTGCGGTCGAGGTGGTCGAAATGGGCATGGGTCACCAGGACGAGGTCAATCGCCGGGAGGTCGTGAATTTCGATTCCAGGCTGGCGGATGCGTTTGATGACCTTGAGCCACTTTGCCCAGTTGGGGTCGATGAGAATGCTGTGCTCGGGGGTTTGAACGAGAAACGAGGCGTGGCCAATCCAAGTGATGCAGAGTTCGCCATCACGGAGTTCGGGATAAACCGGCTTGGTTTTTTCTCCGTGGCGCTTGGTGAACATCGAGGGGATGACGACCTCGGCAAGGAAGTTCCGTTTGTGCCAGCCGCTGCCGAGTTTCATGTCCACATGCAGGTCCGGCTTCTTGCGTGCTGCTATTTTTTTCTCGATAAACTTGCGGACCATGTGCCATGGGATTGTCGGTGATCGATGAAGAAAAGCAAAGCCTGCGGAGGGAGGCGCGCAGGAAGCTCGAGGGTTTGCCGAAAATTCGCAGCCGTGCTGCGGGCTTGGAAATCCTCGGTCACTTCGCGCTCTGGCTCGAATGGCATCGTTCAAGTTCTGTCTGCCTCTACAGCGCGCTGCCGTCGGAGCCGCACTTGCTCACGCCTTGGCCGGATGGAAAAAAAGTCATCCTTCCGAGAGTCTCCGGGGAGGATTTGAAACTCCACTATGCGGAGTCGACCGAGGAATTGGTTGAGGGAAAATTTGGAAATCTGGAGCCCAAGGCGAATGCGCCAAAAGCTCCCTTCGAGGCAGATTTTATTATCGTGCCGGGGCTGGCCTTTGATCCTGCTGGAGGTCGGTTGGGTCGCGGGGCGGGATACTACGATCGGCTTTTGACGAAGTTCCAAGGGGTGCGCGTCGGGGTTTGTTTCACCGAACTTCTCGTGGAGCGCGTGCCCTGCGAGGATCACGACATTCGAATGGATTTCGTGGTGACGCCCGAGGGGATTATTTCCTGCGAGCCTTGAAATAGGCGCGGAGACTCGGGCGGGTGAGGATTTCCGCCGGTTCGTCGTGGAGGTCGGTCGAATCGACTAGATTTTTGAGCAGGACCAGCGTGGCGGCGGCATCGCTCGCGGCGTCGTGCCATCGAAAAGTAGGCCAGTCGGAGAGTTGGTATTCCAGCCCGAGCGATTGGATCGTGTCACTCAGCTTGTGTGACTCCAGGGAGGGGTGGATCGCCCGGGCGAGCGGAAGCGTATCGACCCAGGGACCGAATCCATGGAACGGGAAAATATTCAAAAACCGTTTCTCCGTCGCCGCGCCATGGGCCACGACCCAGCGGTCGCGCAACGCTTCTCGGACTTGTGGCCAAAGTTCAGTCAGCGTGGGGGCATGGCGGATCATCTCGTCGGAAATGCTATGCACTTCGCGCGCAGCCCATGTCACCGGGCGCGAGGGTTTCAAATAAGAGTCGAGCACCCGTTCCAGGGAGTTGCCGTTCCAATGAACGATCGCGACTTGGATCGGTTCATCGCCAAGTCCAGGCGCGGTTCCAGCGCTTTCAAAGTCGATCGCCGCAAACCTGGCCTCGCTGATTTTCAAGCCTTGAGGAGCGCGGCCGTGGTTTCCCAGTCCATGCAGGCGTCTGTGATGGAAACGCCGTATTTCAAAATCGAGGGGTCCTGGGTGAGGGGTTGACTGCCGAAATGCAAATGGCTCTCAAGCATCGCGCCGATGAGGTGGCGATTTCCCTCGCGGCGCTGGTCGAGGATGCTCTTCCAGACATCGGGTTGGCGGTTTGGGTCCTTGCCGGAATTCGCATGACTGCAATCAACCATCAGCGTCGGGTGCAGGCCGGTCTTGCGGAGAGCCTGCTCGGCAAGGGCGACATCTTCGGGATGATAATTCGGCCCGTTGCGGCCCCCGCGAAGAACGACATGGCTGTCGGGATTTCCTGCCGTCTTGATGATGCTCGTCGCGCCATCTTGATCGATTCCGAGGAAGCTGTGCTGGGTGCAGGCGGAGGCCATCGCGTCGATCGCCGTCTGGAAACTTCCGTCCGTGGCGTTCTTAAAACCCACAGGCATCGAGAGTCCACTCGCCATCTCGCGATGGGTCTGGGATTCCGTCGTGCGGGCGCCAATGGCGGCCCAGGTGATGAGCTCTGCGGTGTATTGAGGGATGATCGGATCGAGGAATTCCGTAGCGGTGGGGAGCCCGAGATCGAGAATGTCCAAGAGCAACTTCCTCGCGAGGAGGATTCCCTTCGCCATGTCACAGGACTCGTCGAGATTCGGGTCGTTGATGAAGCCTTTCCAACCAATGGTCGTGCGGGGTTTTTCAAAATAAACCCGCATGACGATGAGGTAGCGGTCGGCGAGTTCTTGGGATAGGACGGCGAGTTGGCGGGCGTATTCGAGAGCGGATACCGGGTCGTGAATCGAGCAGGGGCCTACAATCACCAGCATGCGGTCATCCTCGCCGCGCAGGATGGACTTCGCCTCGCGGCGGGTTCTTTCCACCAGCGCCAACTGACGATCGCCAGCAGGAAGTTGCTCTTTGATTTGGGCGGGAGTGATCAATCGAGTGACTCCCACCACGCGCAAATTCTCTACGGAATGCGACTGGGTTTTCTGATCAAGATGTTGTGCTGTCATTTTCAAAAAAAGGTCGAGAAACATCCTCGAAAGCTCCTTCGCATGCAAAACAATGTTGAAGTTCGACTCTCCAGCAAGTTGCTTCGATCGGTGTAAAAGGATTGGTCGGTGCGGTGGGAGTCGGTAGGTTTCGAGCCATGGGGAAAACTGTCATTCACTGGTTCCGCCGGGATCTTCGCCTTACGGATAATACTGCTCTCCATGCCGCTTCCAAGGCCTCGGAGTCGGTCGTGCCGGTTTACATTTTGAGCGGATGGAAAAATAACCACCACTGGACGGGTTCGAATCGCCAGTCGTTCCTTTGCGGTTCTCTTTCTGCGCTGGATGGGAATCTTCGCGCTGTGGGATCGAGGCTCGTCATCCGCCAAGGTGATTCCGTCGAGGAGTTGGAAAAACTCGTCATCGAAACTGGAGCCTCGGCGATTTTTTACAACCGAGATCCCGATCCCTTCGGGCGTTCCGTTGAACAACGCTTGGCCAAAACCGCAGTGCGGCTGGGCATCGAGATTCACGCATTCAAGGATGTCGCCATTCACGAGCGCAAAGAAGTTCTGACCGGAGCCGGCGAGACTTTCCGCGTGTTCACTCCCTACTCCAAGGCTTGGGAGAAACTACCCAAGCCGCCGATTGTGGAACGGATCAAGAAACTCACTTCCCCGAATACCTCCTCGCTTGAACTTCCCGCACTGGACTCCTGGGGCCTTCCGCCTGCCGCTGGCGGGGTGCTTGAGTCCGGCGAAAAGGCGGCCCGGGAGCGGATGAGGGAGTTATTGGATCGTGGCCTCGCCCGTTATGGCGCGAATCGCGACATCCCCTTTGGGCGTCACACCTCGCGACTCTCTCAGGATTTGCGCTTTGGGTTGATCTCGATTCGCGAACTCCACCAAGCCTGTCTGCAAAAAGCCGATTCACTCGACGCTGCCGGTCGCGGGAGCGCCATGAAATACATCGCCGAACTCGTCTGGCGCGAATTCTACATGCAAATCCTCTGGAATTACCCCGAGGTGCTCGATCAGGAATTCAACCCCAAGTATCGCGGCATGAAATGGCCGGGCACGATGGCAAATTTTGAGAAATGGAAAAACGGCGAGACCGGCTTCCCGATTGTGGATGCCGCGATGCGCGAGTTGCGAGAGACGGGTTTCATGCACAACCGCACGCGCATGATCGCCGCGATGTTTTTAACGAAGGATCTCCATCTCGATTGGCGCCTCGGCGAGCAATACTTCATGCAGACGCTCGTGGACGGCGAAATTGCCAGCAACAACGGCGGTTGGCAATGGAGCGCTGGAACCGGGGCGGATGCCGCGCCGTATTTCCGAATCCAGAATCCCTGGAGCCAAACCAAGCGCTTTGACCCCGAGGCGGACTACATAAAAAAATGGGTGCCTGAATTGCGGGATGTTCCCGCCGTGAAATTAATGGATGCTCCGCCTCCAGGAGTTCGATTGGTGAAAAACTACCCGCCGCCTGTGGTGGATCATTCCGCCGCGCGGGACATCACGCTGGATTTGTTTAAAGTCGCCGTATCCTGACCTGTGGATCACGAGGCGTTGCCGATTTACGAACTCGACGAGGAAATCGTCAGCTCGCTGAGCGAGGGGAACCGTCTCGTCCTCGAAGCCCCGACGGGCTCGGGCAAATCCACCCAGGTTCCACAGATCCTCCTCGACGGGGGCATTTTGGGGAATGGGCGTTGCGTCATCCTACAACCCCGTCGATTGGCCGCGAGGATGCTGGCGGCGCGCGTCGCCAGCGAGCGGGGAGTGAAACTCGGTAGCGAGGTCGGCTACCAAATCCGTCTCGATAATGTTTCGTCCCGCGACACGCGGCTCTTGTTTGTCACCGAGGGAATTTTGCTCCGCCAAATGCTCGCCGATCAGGAGCTGCGCGGTGTATCGGCGATTGTTTTCGATGAATTTCACGAGCGGCACTTGCATGGCGATATCAGCTTGGCGCGAGCACTGGATCTTCAAGAGACCACGCGGCCTGACCTGAAAATCATCGTGATGTCTGCGACCCTCGACGGTGCGGAGCTCGCGACCTACCTCGGCAACGCCTCGTTTTTAAAATCCGAGGGGCGGGTCCATCCTGTGGAAATCCTCCACCTCAGCCACGAACCCCGCGAAGATCCAATCTGGGAAACGGCCACGGACGCCGTGGCGGGGCATTTCGACGACACCGAGGGGAATATTCTCGTGTTCATGCCGGGCAGTTACGAAATCCAACGCACGATTCGGGAATTGCAGGCGCGTCTTGGTAGCCGCTGTGCGATTCTTCCGCTACACGGAGAGCTTCCCGCGGCCGAGCAGGACAAAGCTGTGAATCGGGGCGGTGGACGCAAGATCATCGTCTCAACGAATGTGGCCGAAACCTCACTGACGATCGATGGCATCACACTCGTCGTGGATTCCGGGTTGGCCCGCATTGCCCGTCATGACGCCAACCGGGGCATCAACACGCTCTTCATTGAAAAAATCAGCACCGCCTCGGCTGCCCAGCGAGCGGGTCGCGCCGGGCGAACCGCGCCGGGTGTCTGTGTGAGGCTTTGGACGGAGCGGGACCACCAACGCCGTCCCTTGCGGGAACTCCCCGAAATCAAGCGCCTCGATCTGGCCGAGACGATTCTCTCCCTCAAAGCCGCTGGGGTGGGGGATTTAAAAACCTTCCGTTGGATCGAGCCGCCTGACTCTGCGGCGCTGGATCGCGCCGAGTTTTTGCTCCGTGACCTCGGGGCTTTGGATGCGGAAGGGGCGATCACGGGACTCGGGCGGCGGATGCTGAATTTCCCGCTCCACCCCCGCTATGCCCGGATGCTTCTGGCCGCCGAGGAATTGGGATGTGTTCGCGCGGCTTCGTTGATCGCCGCCATCACGCAAACTCGATCGATGTTGCTCAAGGTGGACAAACGCATCGAGGAAGAGCGAATGGAAATCTTTGGCGGCGGCACCTCGGATTTCTTGGTTTTGATGCGAGTCTTCGAATGGGCGCGGTCGCGGGATTTTCGCATGAACGAATGCCGCACCCTAGGCATCCATTCCGACTCCGCGCGTCAGGTTGCGAAACTATTCGACCAATTCCTCGACATCGCCCACGCCGAGGCTTTGTTGATCGAAGATGTGTCGCCGACCGACGAGTCGGTGGCCCGTTGTGTGCTGGCCGGTTTCGCCGATCAGGTGGCGGTGAGAAAAAATCCGGGGACGCTTATTTGTGACATCGTTCGAGGCCGTCGAGGGCTTCTTGCCCGCCAGAGTGTGGCAGACGGAAGCCGGTTTCTCGTCGTCGCCGAAATCGCCGAAATCGAGGGCCGGGATGGCGATGCCCGGGTTTTGCTGAGCTTGGCAACGGGAATCGAGGAAGTCTGGCTGCGTGAAATGTTCCCGGCCGATTTTACAGATCGGGCCGAGTATTTTTTCGACAAATCCCAGAACCGCGTTGTGGTGCGCCGCGAGCGGGTTTTTCGGGATCTGGTTCTGGAAAATCGTGATCGCGACGCCGAGCCCGGCCCTGCTGCTTCAAGTTGCCTCGCTGACGAGGTGCTCGCTGGAAATCTTCGCCTCAATGGCTGGGATGACGCCGTCGAGCAATGGATCCACCGGGTCAATTTCCTCGCCCGCCTTTGCCCCGATCAAGTCCTGCCTACATTTGGTGACGACGAGCGCCACCACATCATTCTTTTGGTTTGCGACGGGGCCACTTGTTACCGCGACATCAAGGACGCGTCGGTCCTTCTGCACGCCAAGTCCCTTCTCACGCACGCCCAGCAGCAGCTTGTCGAAAAACACGCCCCCGAGCGCTTGGAGCTTCCCTCGGGCCGACGAGCCAAGATCACTTACTCCGATACAGCCGAACCCTTCCTAGCCGGCCGCATTCAGGATTTTTACGGTGTGGATGGGGAACTCAAAATCGCCCTCGGCCGCCACGCGCTGACGCTCCATGTGCTCGCCCCGAGTCATCGTCCGGTGCAGGTCACAAAAAACCTCCACTCCTTCTGGTCCGACACCTACCCCCAACTCAAAAACCAACTGCAACGCCAATACCCGAAGCACGAGTGGCGGTAGACGATTCCTACGAAAGCAATCGGTCGATGTAATCGTTCCGGTTGAAAGGAGCGAAGTCGGTTTCTTTTTCCCCGGTGCCGATGAATTTCGTGGGGAGGCCGAGTTCGTGCTGGATGGCGACGGCGATGCCGCCTTTGCCACTCCCGTCGAGCTTGGTGAGGATGATGCCGGTGAGTCCGATGGATTGGTGGAATTCCCGGGCTTGGACGAGAGCGTTGGAGCCCGTGGTGGCGTCGAGGACGATCCACTTTTCGTGGGGGGCTTCGGAGTCATGCTTGCCGAGGGTGCGGGCGACTTTTGAGAGTTCCTGCATGAGGTTGCTTTTCGTGTGGAGACGGCCGGCGGTGTCGCAGAGGAGGAATTCGATATTCCGGCGGTTCGCACTGTCCCACGCATCGTAGCAAAGCGCAGCCGAGTCGGCTTGGTATTGGCTCTTGATGACTTCAAGGGCGAGCTTTTCACCCCAGCAGCAGAGTTGTTCGATCGCGGCGGCGCGGAAGGTGTCGGCGGCGACGAGTAGGCAGGTGCGGCCTTGGGATTTCAGCCAGTAGGCGAGCTTCGCCGAGGAAGTGGTCTTTCCGGTTCCATTGACGCCAACGAGGAGGACGACCTTGGGCTTCGAGGGGAGTGGAAAAAGCGGGGGCTCGGGTGAGGGAAGGATTTTAAGGATTTCCTCGCGCGTGACCTGCATCACCGTGTCTGCGGAGGCAAAGCCGCTACGGGCTTTGATCGACTCGAGGATTTTCTGAGTCATCGAAACCCCGATGTCCGCGCGGATGAGGGTTTCCTCCAACTCCTCCCAGTCGATGGGTTCGCCGCGGAATTTCGCGAGGAAACTTTTGAAAAAACCTTCGGCCATGGGTCAGGCGGTTTTCGGGGCCTTGTCCTTTCGGATGCTATCGAGCACACCGTTCACAAATTTTCCGGAGTCGGCGGTGCTGTATTTCTTGGCGATTTCAATGGCCTCGTTGATCGCCACAGCAGGCGGGGTGTCGGGGCAATAGAGGATTTCGTGGGAGGCGATGCGAAGAACATTTCGATCCACCGCGGAGAGGCGGTTGAACTCGAAATTCTTCGCGTGCGCGCGAATCGCGTCGTCGATTTCGGCACGGTGGATCATCCAGCCTTTGAGGAGTTCCTCACAGAACTTGCGTCCGCTCGGGCTCAGGCCGCGAAATTGGTAAAAATCTTCGAGGTTCGAGTCGGACTCATCGCCATGAACTTCGCGTTGGTAGAGATATTGCACCGCAGCTTCGCGGGCATCGCGTCGGACTCCCATAATCAGGCGACCTCCGAGAGGTTGCGAGCAGCCAGAACGGCGGCGCGGGCTGCTTCGATGCCTCGGTTGTGTTCCAGGCCGAGACAGCGTTCCTTGGCTTGCTCCTCGTTTTTCACAAGGAGAACTTCATGGATGACCGGGACGCGGTGCGCGATCGAGATGTCGAGCAGGGCCTTTGTCACCGACTCGGCAATCAAGGTCGCGTGCCCTGTTTCACCTTGGAAAACCACACCGAGGGCGAGAATGGCGTGGAAGCGTTTCAAGTCCGCTGCGGCTTGGACGAATACGGGAATCTCGAAGGAACCCGGGGTGCGGAAGACCTCAATCTGGGCACCGGGCTCGAGTGCGGCGAGTTCGCGCGAGGCGTGGTCCACGAGAGGCTGGACGAAGGTGTCGTTAAATTGGCTGGCCACGATCGCATACGAGAAGGAGGTGTCTGTTGCTGTTCGAGGCCGAAGCGGAAAGGCTTTCGGCATGGAGGGGATGTTCACGATTTTCGATTTTTCCTGCAACAACAACATCGCGCTTGACGGTTCTCGCCGGGTTGTGCCGAGAGTTTTCGTTTTACCGAGGGGGCGGAAAAAAATACGAATGCTTGTATGCAGTCCACCCAAGTGAAAATCGCTCTTGTCCAAAACTCCTGCTCTTCCGATGTGCGGGCGAACATCGACGTTGCCCTACGTGGGGTCCGTGCCGCTGCCGCGAAAGGCGCGAACATCGTGTGTCTCCAAGAGCTTTTCTCCTCGGTGTATTTTTGCCAGATCGAGGATCACAAATACTTCGAACTCGCCGAGCCCATCTCCGGGCCGACCACCCAGGCGATGCAGGCCGTTGCCAAGGAATGTGGCGTTGTGCTCATCGCCTCACTCTTCGAGCGTCGGGCGCCAGGCCTCTATCACAACACGGCGGCGATCATCGATGCCGACGGATCGTTTCTCGGCAAATACCGGAAGATGCACATTCCGGACGACCCGCTCTTTTACGAAAAGTTTTACTTCACTCCCGGCGATCTGGGTTTCCGTGCTTGGGACACGCGATTCGGTCGGATCGGCGTGTGTGTTTGCTGGGACCAATGGTATCCCGAAGCGGCGCGTCTCACAGCGCTTCAAGGGGCGCAGATTTTGTTCTACCCGACGGCGATCGGTTGGCACCCCTCCGAGAAGGAGAAATATGGCAAACGCCAACACTCCTCTTGGGAAACCGTTCAGCGTGGCCATGCGATTGCGAATGGTTGCTATGTCGCTGCGCCGAACCGAATCGGCCATGAGGCACCGGATGGCGGGCCTGGCTTGGAATTTTGGGGTCAAAGCTTCGTTGCGGATCCTTCCGGAGAAATCATCGCCCGCGCTTCGGTGGACCAAGAGGAAGTTTTAGTGGTCGAGGTCGATCTTGAAAAAGTCGATACCCAGCGGACGCACTGGCCCTTCCTGCGCGACCGGCGGATTGAGTCTTACGGCGACCTCACGCGGCGCTTCATCGATTAAGGCCTGATGCGTGTCCAATCCGCTGAGTTCGAGCGCAGTTTCCCGCGCGTTGTTGATTGTCCCGAGGACGATTTGTCGGAGTTTGCCTTCATCGGGCGCTCGAATGTCGGCAAATCCTCCCTTCTCAATCTTCTCGTTGGAAACAAGAAGCTCGCACGAGTTTCGCAGACACCTGGTTGCACTCAGCTCATCAACTTTTTCTGCATCAATCGGACCTTTCGTTTTGTGGACTTGCCTGGATACGGCTTCGCAAAGGTCCCCAAGGGCGGGCGCGCCTTTTTCCAACAACTCGTCGCCGACTACATGCTGCAACGGCCAAATCTTCGGCGCGTCTTTGTGTTGATCGACTCCCGGCACGAACCACAGCAGATCGACATCGAGTTCATCACTTGGCTCGCCGAGACCGGCCGGACTTTCGACTTGGTTTTTACGAAGGCCGACAAGCTCAAGCCCGCCAAGCTGGAGGGAAATATTGTGGATTTTCTGGAAGCCATCGCACCGAGTCGCCCCGAGTGCCATCGCTCCTCCTCGCAAACGGGAGCAGGCAGGAATGAGATCCTGGGGCGGATCGGCTCTTTGCTGCGCGAGTGATCGGGGCCATGGAAATTCCCTCGGCCATTTTCCTCGGTCTAGCCGCTATTGCGTATGGTTTCGGCTTGAAGCACGCCGTGGCCTTGGCGCTATCGCGACGGGAGGATTTTCCGGCTTATCAATGGAAGTGGCCGGAGGCGGTATTCTCGATGAGCCTCGCCTCCTTTTTTGTTTTTACCGCGCTGGCGGCAATCGGAAAACCTCCTGGAAAAATTGACGCCGACTCGCTGCAGTCGAGCCTCGCGCTATACGGTGGCCTCGTTCTTTTTCTGCTCGGATTTCTCGTTTATCGCAATGTGCCCCTCGACCAAGCCTTCGGTCTGCGTCCTACGAATTTTGCCCGACTCACCATTGCGAGTGGAGCGGCCTTTTTTCTGTGTCTTCCCGCCATCTATGCGGCCCAGTGGCTCGCTTATTCGGTGCTCGGTGCTGACACGGCGCCGCAGGCGATCGTCACTTTTTTGATGGAGCATCCGGGGATGCGGGAGAGGTTGATGGTTTTTGCCATCGCCGCCATCGCGGCTCCCATCACCGAAGAGTTGCTCTTTCGGGGATGCCTCTATGGATTTCTCCGTCAAACGACCGGCCTTGGAGTTGCGTTGGCTATTTCCTCCATCGTCTTTGCGCTCATCCACGCCCATCCTGCCACGATGCCGGCGCTGGCTGTTTTTGCGGTGGGATTAGCCCTGCTCTATGAATACACCGGCTCGCTTTGGGCTCCCATCGCCGTGCATTCCCTTTTCAATGCGTTGAATTTCTTCGGCAGCCTCTACTGGCCGGATTTCGTGCCATGAAAGCCTGTCCCGAGGATCGTTTGCTGCGTGAGTTGCTGAAACTCATTCCCATTTCCTCCAATCAACCTCTTGGTCCTGGTGACGACTGCGCCGCGCTTCACCCTCCAGGAAAAAACCAACTCCTCCTGCTCAAGACCGACTGCATCGCGGAGGATGTTCACTTTCTTCGATCCCATGATCCCGCGAGGGTGGCTTGGAAGGCTCTCTGCCGTCCCCTCAGCGACATTGCCGCGATGGGAGGAACTCCGGGCGAAGCGCTGATCACCTTTTTTTCTCCGCCGGATGTCAGCTCGGATTATTGGCTGAAATTCTATCGTGGCTTGGGTCGTGCCGCTCGGAAGTTTGGCGTCACCATCGCCGGTGGGGAGATGTCGCGGCAGAAGCGCGGAATCGCCGTCTCAGTGGCCCTCACCGGGTCGATTGAGAAAAAAAACCTCCTGCTCCGCTCGGGTGGAAAACCTGGCGACGCGATTTTTGTTACAGGTGTTCTCGGAGGCACGCAGGCGAGTCACCATCTGGATTTTATTCCCCGCCTTGCCGAGGGGCGATGGCTTGCAAAGAACGCCCGACCCACCGCGATGATGGACCTGAGCGATGGTCTGGGAACCGACCTCCCGCGTCTGGCTCAAGCGAGCGGTTGTGGATTCGAGGTAGACTTCAACAGCATCCCAAAACGCCGTGGGGCCTCGATCCATCAAGCCCTCTGCGATGGGGAGGACTACGAATTACTTTTTACCCTCTCGCCACGAAAGATCGCCAAACTTCTCGAGGCCTGGCCGAAGGCTTTCCCAAAAACTCGCCTCTCCCAAATCGGCAGTCTGATTTCCCCAAAAACCTCGCCCGCGAACTGGCCTCAAGGCTGGGATCATTTTAACGGGCAGGTGTGATGAGTGTTCCAAGGTGGCGAGATTTTCATCTTGCACATGCTGGATCATGGAATCATGTCTTTCGAACCGCATGAAATTTCTGCTCTTGATACCCTTGGTTATGAGTTGCTTCGGGTGCGTATCCCGACAAGTTCCTCTGGTCGATGACAGTTCCGTGGTTGACGCTTTTTTCGGTAGCAGCCAGATGGTTGTCATTGCACCAAAACCCTCGGCGCCAACAGGTGCAACGATTAAAAAGACGATGATTCAACTGGAAGCCGAGGAATTGCGGATCCGGAATGAACCCAACCTGACCCGAGCGGAGCGAATGCAGAAGTTGCGAGCCATTTGGAATCAGCAACTCGCATTAATGGGCAAGAAGTAATCCGGCTGCAGTCTCAGTGAAACAAGCGGAGGACGGAGGCTTGGTTGGCGTTCGCTTGGATTTCGAGAGCTGTGCGGCCTTGGAGGAGCAGGGCTTGGCGGGAAATGTCAGTGGCGCGGGAGGCTTCGACTTGGGTGGTGAGGTGGCCGAGGTGGAATTCCTCGGAGATTGCGTGCTGGCGGTCGTATTCCATCATGCTCTCGATGTGCAATTGCTCACGGTGATTCTTTTCGCGGGCCACTGCGAGACGCTCTGCGAGGGTTTCGGTGGCGAGTAAGGCGGGGCGTTCGACCTCGGCGGCATCTTGTGTTTCCAAATCCTCGAAGCGGATGGTGTCCGAGTCTTTGGTTGGGGCAAAGAGGCTGATGTGGTTGAAACTTTCGGCCGCGAACGACGCGAGAACTTGGGGGTCGATCGCGGCCTGAGATGGAAAAAGGTCCTGCAGACGCGCAAGAGCTTGGTCTTGGGTCTGCAGGAAAATCAGCGCGTCGCTCAGGACTGCAATCGAGTCCTGAGCGCGCCGTATAGCCGAAGAAACCTGCGCTTGGCCGGTGACACCTTGGTCGCTGACGGAATCGACGGGCAGCGGCCCGTGATTCGCCGAACGATGCTGGTGGCGTCGATCTTGCGCGTTTCTCTCCTGAACGCCGAGTGTTGGACAAGCGGCGGCAGGCTGGCTGTGTATGGTGAATGACATATCCGTGTCGGTGGGTTGCGGATTCCGTTCCGCTGTCGAGTGGCTGCTGGATAGAAGCCCCTGTCTAATGAATCGGCCGATGGATGCGCGGGTTTAGAATAAAAACCCGAGTCGTCGAGTGGTTGGGCGATTAGTCCTCGGGAATCGAAGGATTCCAATTCAACCACTCCGGTTTTGGCGTGGCGTTGAGGATGAATTTCTCGCCGGTTTTAGCCGGGGCGCCCATGGCGGGGCCATCGGGGGTGGCGAAGGAAACTTGGCCGGCTGGGGCGAGGTTCGACTCGGTTTGGATTCGGAATTTCAGAATGCCCACAGAGGCTTTGAGGCCGCTCGAGTCCCAGAATCGGGAATTGGCCCGGACGAATTGATCGTATTTGCGATCGATCACGACGCGGAAGACGACCTCACGTCCATCGCTGGAAAGATTTTTCTCCGTGACCTGGCCGACGGGGACTCCTTTGTAAAAGACCTGCGTTCCTTTACCGATGGGGCTGTTGGGCGTGGTCAGGAAAATGTTCAAGCCGGTCGGCATGACATTGTCGTATTCGAAGCTGGAAACCCCCACGAAGGAATCCGAGGTTTTCGAGGACGATCCGGGAACCACTACGATGTAAACGCCGCTGACCAGCGTCTCGAGGCCAGTGATGCCTTGGAGGGAAATGTTCGGCCGAACGATGGAGAAAATGGAGCCCTCGCGCCGGAGGAAGTCGTAGCCTTCATCCAGTCGAACATTTACAAAAATGTATCCGCTTTTTGGCTCCACACTTTCCACGAGGCCGATCGGCACACCGAGGTAACGGACTTGGCTGCGACCGGCGACAAGTCCTCGACCACTATCGAACCGGATGCGGATCGGTGAGGACAAGGCTCGGGCGGCTTGCTCGTCATCAAAAAGACGGAACGACTCGCCGCCTTGGGCTTCCTTCCCTTTGGTAGCAAAGGTGTCGAAGGCAATCCCGCCGCGCAGGAGGGATTCGACGCCGGCGATGTCCACTTGGAGCACGCCCGCTCCGGCTTTGATGGAAGTGGCGGGGACACGCCAGAAGCGGGAATTGACGGCGAGGCTCGAGCGGAATTCGGGGCGGATGGCGATATCGAGGGAGGGCTGGTTTTTGTCATCGAGAGTTTTGTCGAGAACGGTGCCCACGGTGATGCCTCGGTGGTAGACAGGGGCGCCTTTGTCGATGTTGGGAAGGTTAGCGGCAGTGAGTCGGATTTTGAGGCCGTTTTGCTCGGCTTGAATGCGCCGCCATTCTAGATCACCGACAGAGCGGGCAGTGAAAACCGTGGCTGGTTCGCCGTCGATTCCTGGCTCAAGAGCGAGGAATTCGCCCGTGACGAGGGTTTCCAAGCCGCTCACCCCTTCGAGGGAAATCTGAGGACGCACGAGGGTGAAGACAGTTGTGGTTTTAGCGAGGTTTTGGAATTCCGGCTGGAGTCGGACGGTGGCGCGGATGTTTTGGTTCGTGGGATCCGCGGTGACGGACTCCAGGATTCCGATGGGGTGACCGAGGTAGCAAACGGCTGTGTGCCCTGCGCGAAGTCCCCGGGCATCACGGAAATTGATGGTCAACGGTTCGCCGGAAGCGCGGGCGGCGCTTTCATTTGGGAAAAACTCAAAGCGGGAATTGGGCTCGGCTGGATTGCCACTGACCCCGAAATTATCATAGGCCAACCCACCATGGAGGAGGGATTCGACGCCGGGGACATCGATCGATAAACCTCCCGCGCCGAGGGTCACAGAGGTCCAAGGCACAGACCAAAAGCGCGAATTGGCGCGGATGGAATCGCGGTAGGCGGCTTCGACAGAAACCTGGAGTGAGGCACGACCATCCGGGGCGAGGATTTTTTGGGAGACGACGCCCACTTTGACGCCTCGGTGGTAGACGGGCGTGCCGCGCGAGAGGAAGGAAATTTGGGCCCCATCGAGCCAAAAGCTGAATGTCTGGGAGTCGGGAGCGATAATCGGAGGCTTCGGGTGTCCAATGAATTGATATTGTTTTTTTCCACCGGGAGTTCCTGCTTGGAGGGAGTTTCCGCGCACGATCGATTCGAGGCCGGTGAGTTCAGTGAGGGAAATAACGGGGCGGTCGATCCAGTATTTGGTTTCCTCGGTGGCAAGGTTTGAGGCGAAGCCCTCGAGGCGAACTTTGACGGCCACTGTTTGGAGGTCGTCTTGAATTCGGACGGCTTGAACGGTTCCAGAATTGACGCCTCGATAATAGAGGCTGGTTTTTCCTGGCTCGATTCCCGGGGCCTCGTCAAAAACGATTTCGATTTCGGGGCCTTGCGAGGCCCACTGGGCAAAAAACAACCAAGTGGTCGCCAGCGCGGCGAGGACGGGGAAAATCCAAACCCAAGCAATGCCACGGCGGTGAATTGTGACGACCTGACCGTGGTCGGTTTTTGAAAGGTTGCTCATGAAGTTTGGGGTTCGGATTCCTGCCAGATCAACCAAGGCTTGTAAATATCCGTCGCAAGGACATTCGAGATCAGCATGGCAGCGTAAAACAAGGCGCCGCGTTCGGGAGTCACGCTGGCGAGGATGCCGAGTTGACCGACGGCGGTGAGGACCGAGAGGAGGAAAATATCGATCATGGCCCAGGTGCCGATTTTGAGGAGGAATCCATGGAGTTCCATGCGGCGCTGGCGGTGGATGTCGGAGCCGTGGAGGGCGAGGATCCATGCCATGATCGAGAGTTTCAGGATGGGAACCACTATGCTGGCGAGAAAGACAATCGCTGCGACGGGAGCGAGACCGGTTTCATAAAGTTCCCAAACACCGCCCATGACGGTGAGTGGTTCCACCTCGCCGGTGATGGTGATGGTCATGACCGGAAGGAAATTTGCGGGGATGTAGAAAATGAAGCCCGCAATGACGAGGGCCCGGGAAAGGTCGAAGCGAAACCGGTCGCTCAAGGATTCTCCTCCAGTTGCACCAAAACAAACCGTCGGTCGAAACATTGGATTGTCAGAAGCGTGAAGATCGAGAGGAGGGCGATCCAGATGGCGCCCGGCTCCCAAGTGACATTGCCCAGAGTGCGGAGTTTCACGACGGAAACCACACAGGCGATGGCAAAAACCGGCATGAGATTCCAGGACTCCAGGATTCGAGCCACGGAGAAGCAAAAGTATCGGCCGCGCCAACGGAGTCCCAGCGAGCAGGTGGCAGAGACATAACAAACGCTCAGGAGGTAGAGGGTCGGGGCGGCGATGGCCGAAAAAAATACCAGCGCGGCGAGCGGCTGAAAACCTTGGTCCCATAGGCTCTCCACTCCGGTCAAGATGCGGTTTTCCTGAAAATTCCCGACGACTTCGAATTTCAGAATCGGCGAGGTGTTGGCCAGAACCAAGAGAATCAAAGCGGTGGTGGAAAAGGCCCAAGCCGAGAAGATCGAGGGTTTGCCGCCGGAGGAGTTTTTTAATTCATTTCCGCAGCGAGAGCAGCGCAGGAACTGGCCGGGGGCGAGATCGCGGTCAAGGCACTCGGCGCGGCAATTTGTGCAGGACAACCAGATTTCCGAGGGGCTGTTCGCATGGCCAATCGTCGAGTCCATCCTTCCTGAAATTACTCGGATTTTTTGAAGAGCGGAAGCAAGTGGCCGTAGCCCTGCTTTTCCAAATCCTCGACTGGGATGAAGCGGAGGGATGCCGAGTTGATGCAATAGCGGAGGCCGGTCGGGGCGGGGCCGTCTGGGAAGACATGGCCGAGGTGGGAGTTGCCTTGAATGGATCGGGCCTCGGTGCGCTCCATGCCGTGGGATTTGTCAGTAACTTCTTTAATGTCTTCCTTGGCGAGCGGCCTGGTGAAGCTTGGCCAGCCCGTGCCGGAGTCGAATTTATCGAGGGAACTGAAGAGGGGTTTGCCTGAAATGATGCAGACATAGATGCCCTCGCGTTTGTTGTTCCAGTATTCATTTTTGAAGGGAGGTTCCGTGCCACACTGCATGGTCACATGTTGCTGGAGTTCGGTGAGTTTGGGCTTGGATTCGTCGGCGTGCATGGAGGTGAGTGGAAGGAGGGCGGTGAGTGTGAGGAGGAGGGTTTTCATGACTCGGAGAGCGCTTTCGGTGGTCCGAGGATTTCGCGCAAAACCATGGCTTCGCGCAAGCCTTGAGGCGAGCTGAGTCGTGATGTCCACGCGCGCCGAAGGGGAGTCGGTGTGGATTTCCCAATGCCTCGGCGCACGGCGGGGCGGGGAGTCGTGAGTTGGGGCTTTGGAGGAGGAAGCGGCGGGGCGACGGGCTCCTCAAAAACAAAAACGGGCTCGGGCTTTTGAGGAATCGGCTTGGCGTCTTCCACGGGGAGGCCAAAAGACTCCAGCATTCGCCGCATCTGGTCCTCGATCTCCTCCCGGGGGGAAGGCTCGGGGAAATTGGGCGAGGAAACCGGAGGCGGTTGACCTGGGTTGGAGGCTTCTTTTTCGCGACGACGCTGTTCGCGAAGTTTCGCCGAGCGTTCGATCAGCCAATTGACGAGGCTGATCGCCGCGATGACGAGAAGCAGGACGAGTTGTTCCATGCCGCTTTAGGCGGGGTTGGAAGATTCTGGGCTGGCGATGGACTCGCGCATGGCGGTGTCGGACTGGAGATTCTTCATTCGCATGTAGTCCATGATTCCAAGATTTCCGGAGCGGAAGGCTTCAGCCATGGCGAGCGGGACTTGGGCCTCGGCTTCGACAACTTTGGCCTGCATTTCCTGAGTGCGGGCTTTCATTTCCTGTTCGGTGGCGACAGCGGCGGCGCGGCGCATTTCCGCCTTGGCTTGGGCGACGACCTTGTCGGCCTCGGCCTGCTCGGCTTGGAGCTTCGCGCCGATGTTGTCGCCGATGTCGATATCCGCGATGTCCACGGAGAGGATTTCAAACGCGGTGCCGGTATCGAGGCCCTTTTGGAGGACGGTTTTGGAAATGCGGTCGGGATTTTCAAGCACATCCTTGTAGGAGGCCGAGGAGCCGATCGAGGTGATGATGCCTTCGCCGACGCGGGCGATGATGGTGTCCTCGGTGGCACCTCCGACGAAGCGGTTGAGATTCGAGCGAACGGTGACTCGGGCGCGGGCTTTGACGCCGATACCGTCGCGGGCCACGGCGTCGATGGTGACTTTGCCGCTGGTGGGATTTGGGCAATCGATGACTTTGGGGTTGATGCTTGTGCGGACGGCCTCGAGGACGGTTTTTGAGGTGCCTTTGATGGCGAGGTCAATGGCGCAGGCGCGGTCGAAATCCAGAGAGAGACCGGCCTTAGCCGCAGCAATGAGGGCGAGGATGACATGGGAGACATTTCCCCCCGCGAGGTAGTGGGCCTCCAGTGGGTCGGTGTCGAGATTGATGCCGGCCTTTACGGCAGTGATTCGGTTATCGACAATCAAACCAATCGGAACGCGGCGAAGTCTCATTCCGATGAGTTGAGTGAAAGACACGGTCGCACCAGCGAGCTTGGCGCGGAGCCATGTTCCGAAGAAGTTGATCATCACCACGACGATGGTGAGACCGGCGATGAGAGCGATTCCGAAGACGGCGTAAACGAAGAGTTGAGGCATAATAGGCTTGGTTGAAGAAGCCAAGACGATGGCACAGATGCTTGCCCGCGCCAGTAAAAACAACCTCGACTGCGGTGGCTTACTTGCTGCCCGGCTTGATGGCGGCGGTCGCCCTCAAATCCTCGGGGAGATTCGCGGGATCGAAGGTTTCGACATTCATTTGAACGAGCGAAACGAACGGGCACCCGAAGTCGGGAAGTTGGCCGGAACTACGGTCCACGATCGAACCAGCGGCGACGACGATGCCGCCGTGGTCTCGGATGATCTGGATGGTTTCCTGAACGCGGCCGCCGCGTGTTACCACATCCTCGGCGACAACGAAGCGCTCGCCGGGGATGATTTGAAAACCCCGGCGCAGGACGAGTCCGCCGTTGCCGTCTTTTTCCACAAAGATGTGTTTTTTGCCCAAATGACGGGCGACCTCTTGGCCGACGATGATGCCGCCGACGGCCGGGGAGACGACGGTGGTGGCTTCGAAGGGTTTGAGCTTCTCAGCGAGCATGCCGCAGACTTGGGCGGCGATGGTGGCATCCTGCAACAGCAGGGCGCATTGAAAAAACTCGCGACTGTGAAGACCGCTGCGAAGGACGAAGTGCCCGTGGAGGAGCGCGCCGGTTTTGCGGAAGAGATCGAGGACTTCGTTCATGAAACGGGACTTACTTTTTGTTTTTATTCACCCACTCGATGAAGGCTGGCACTCCGCCGCCGCCGTAGCCGCTTTGGCGGGCGAGTTCGGCGCCCTTGCTGTCGAGGAGGATGAGGGTGGGGTAGGCGTCGACTTTGTATTTTTGGGCGAGGGCTTGGTTGGCGGCTTTTTGCTCCTCGGATTGCTCGGCACGGCGGGGGAAGTCGAGTTTTACAGGGACGAGATTCGCGCTGGCGAATTCCTCGAAGGCGGGCTGGGCAAAGACATCGGTGGCTTGTTTTTTACAGGGTGGGCACCAGTCGGAGCCGGTGAATTCGAGCAGCACCATGCGGTTCTCGGTGGCGGCTTTTTTGAGGGATTCGTCGTAGTTCGTGCTCCACAGGTCGGAGGCTTGAAGGGAAAGGGTTCCGAGGAGGAGGAAGAGAATGGCGTGTTTCATAGGAAAAGGATGGATGGTGCAGCGGATGAATCAAGGGCAAAAACTAAATCAAGGGCGCGGGGATGTGCTCATTTTGGGCTCCACACTGGGGACAGGTTGGGAGTTTGTCGGAGGGGGCGGCTTTGAAGTGGAATGAGCAAACCCGGCAGCGAATCCAATGGCGGTGTCTCTCGGCGACGCGGCGGCGGTGGGCGATTTCATAGCCGATCCAAACGATCAAGATCCCCGCGAGAAAAATGAAGAGGGCGGTGAAGACGAGCCATGGGAGTTGCATGCGGATCATGGTTCGGCGGGAGGCAGGACATCCGAGCCCCACTGGAATTCCACAAATCCCCAAACAGTTTCGTTTTCTTGGGACGGGGAGAAGGGGAGTTTTCTAAGAAAAGTCAGCGCAGTGCGGTCCAACTCCGGATCGCCGGAGGATTTGTCGGTGATCGCGTGAAGGACCTTTCCGTCTGGCGAGATGGCGACCATCCAAGTGGCGGTTTCAGGAGTTTGGGTGGAACGACTCTGGAATTTTGGCAGCGGGGGGATTTCCGGCAATATGGCGGCGATTTCTTCGGAGGGTCGGACTCGTGTGGGAAGCAGGGAGGACTTGGCAGGTTGGGGGAATTTTTTTGAAGAAAAGCGGACAGGTCCTTTGAAAACTCGGTCTGTGGGGGGAGTGCGGGTGCGAAGCGGCGGTTCGTCCCAAGCGATGGTGGTTTTGGCGTATTGGGGCGTGTAGGTCGCGTTGGGTAATTCTTCTTGCGGCGGAAGTCCGCGCTTGGGTGCGAACAAGGCGGGGTCGGAGGAGTAAAGGGCCGACTCGATGCGGGAATATTCGGGGTTGGTGGAGGGGAGGAAATAAAGCCGCGCGGGGTTCGTGCCGGAGGATTTGGACGGCGGGTGCTTCACGGAAAAAAGAAAAAATATCGCGGCGTGGAGCAGGGCGGCGCTGAAAATGGCGAACGGGAGAAAAAGGTGGATCCGGTGGCGGGAGGGCCACTCAAAGGTGAGTGCGGGAGTTTTCACTTCTCCTCGGAAGTGGCGACGACGGTGGGGTAGCCCATGCCGAGGGTGATGTTCATCACTCCGGCGAGTTGTTCCACGGGGGCCAGGCGGTCGGATTTGATGATGATGGTGTTGTTGCGGGAAGGGCGGCGTTCCAGGCGGTCCCGAAGCTCCTCGAGGGTGACTTGCTCATTCTCAAAATAGAGGGCCGAAATCGGGGGAGCCGCGATGCTGACGACCAAGGGGTCTCGCTGTGGAGCGAGTAGAAATGGGGAGTCTGGCACGGAGACTTCGACTCCAGGTTGAAGGAGGAACGAGGTGCTGAGAATGATGAAGAAAATGAGCGCCAAAACGACATCCAGCGAAGGCGCGATGAACATCAGCGCGGGATGCAGGCCGGGAGAACGCTCTAGCTTCACAGAGGTTTTCCAGCGTTTTGATTCCCTCGGAGGATTTCCAGCATTTCGATCGAGGCGCGTTCGATGTCGTGGAGGACATCATTAACACGGGCGGAAATGTAGCTGTGGGCGACGAAAGCCGGAATGGCGACCGTCAGCGCGGCGGCCGAAGTGAGGAGGCTTTCGTAAACTCCCCCGGCGATCTCGGTGGCGGTGGCATAACCCCCGTGAGTGCTGATCTGCTGGAAAGCGGTTAAGAGGCCGAGAATCGTGCCAAGTAGTCCGACGAGCGGGGTGGCGTAGGCGATTGTTCCCAAAAGGGCGAGGTTCCGCTCGAGACCAGGGACTTCAAGTTGACCGGCTTCTTGGGCGATGGCGCGGAGTTCCTCGCGGGGGGCATCATGGCGCAGGAGCATCGCATGAAGAACGCGGGGGATCGGCCCTGGAGATCCAGCGCACTCCTGAATGGCCTCGGCGAGGTTTTTGTTTTTCAAAAGATTCGCCAGGCCGCGGAGGAAGTCTCCGGTTTTGATCGAGGCGCGGTGGAGGTGAACGAGGCGTTCGAAGAACACTCCCAGCGCGGTGATACTGCAGGCGAGAATGAGCCACATGAGCGGTCCGCCCTTCTGCACAAGTTCCATCATAGTTCGCGAATCTAAAGTGATTCCGAGTCGGGCGGCAATGGCATTCCCAGCGCGGGCAACGGAGCGGCTGAAGGAAGGGCGAGGGGAGCATGGGACAACTCAGTGAGTGCGGCGGTGAGTTTTTCGCGGACTCCGGGAATGAACCCCCGGTCGGCGTGGATCACGAGCATGGTGAGGCGGTTGTTTTGAACGATGCTGAGAGGGCCTCTCTCGGTGTGGAGCGTGAGGGCGGGAATCGCTCCGATGCCAAGCTGGGAGGAGGAGTCCTGCATGGCTTGGAGCATTTTCGAGGCTGTGGAACTCATCGCGACGAGATCGAGATTTTCGGGGACATTGTGAGAGGCGATGACGGAATCCTCGCAAGTGAGGACGCAGGATCGGATGCCTGGCAAGTCACCGCATAATTCCACGACGCGGCGAACGGTGAGTTTTTCGTCGGTGAGAAAAAGCGATTGGAGGTTGTCTTGGTCGGGGAGGTCGGTGCTGGAATTTTCTGTTTCGAGAATTAGGGGTTCGATCAGTGTCGATACGGGAGCTGCTGGCGAAAATCTGTGGAAGGTTGGGAGTCTGTTAATTAACTCGAGCAGGCGCTGAGGTTGGTCGCTGGCAGGGGTTGGCTCGGGTTCGGATTGGGGAGCGTCTTGAGGGGAGGGAGTCGGAAAATCCTCGGGAATCGGCTCCGTGATCGACTCTTCAGCATGGGAGGCGGATTCTTCAGGGGAGGATTTGGTTTTGGCGAGGCGGGCGAGGTTTTGGGTGGCCTCGAGGAGGTTGTCGGCGGGGGATTCGGTTGGCTTCTGATCCGGAGAAAATTCGGAGCCGATTTCGAAGGATTCCTCGCGCAACCGGTAGGCTTTGGCGAGGCAATGAGGCGGCAATTTGATTAACTCATCGGCAGGCCAAAAAATGTCCGGACGCTCTTGCGCGAGTTCGCGAATTGAGATTTTTGGAACGATGTGGCTCAGCGTCGAGTGGGCGTCGATTTCGATGAAATCCTCACCTGGCAAGTCGGCGAGAAGGTGCTCGGAAGAAACGGCCTGAGCCAAATCCGAAAGCCGGAGACGGATTTTTACAGCCGGACTCTGGCGGAAGCGGAGATTCGACGGGGGATTGGTTTGGGCCGTATCGGACATTTCTTTGTGTTGTCTGTGAAAGATGGTGAGGTTATCCAAGCTCGCTGGACTGGCAATACCGTGAACTTCGATTTCAAATTTACAAATGACGGGTTGATTCCCGTGATCGTTCAAGAGGCTTCCAAATCGGCGCGACCCGCCGGGCGGGTTTTGATGTTCGCATGGATGAATCGCGAATCGCTGGCTCTCACTTTGGAGCGTGGGTTGATGACTTATTGGAGTCGCTCGCGAAAGAAGCTCTGGCTCAAGGGCGAGTCGAGCGGGCACACCCAGCGGGTGGTTCGTTGGTATGTCGATTGCGACAAGGATGTTTTGCTTTTCGAGGTCGAGCAGGAAACCGGAGCCTGCCACACGGGATACGAGAGTTGTTTCTTTCAGGAGATGGACCGCGAGGCACAGCCGCTACCAGTTCGTGAATCGAAAATGTTCGACGATGCGGCGGTCTACAGCCCCGCGCCGACGGGTCAGGGTTGAGCGGCTCCCTGCGGGGCGCCCACTTTTTTGCGAGAGTTTTTTGAACGAATTCGGCTGCGCGTTGTCGAATCTAAGACAAGCGCCCTTGGGATTTCCCCGGAGGCGAAAAAAACAAACTCAACTCTCAAAAACAATGGCATTCGAAGACATCGACACCGGCTTGCAACTCTACCTGCGGCAGATTGGAGAATATCCCCTGATCACTGTGCAGGATGAGATAAAACTAGCCCGTCGCATCAAGCGCGGCGACAAGGAGGCGCGTGCCATCATGGTCCGCTCGAACCTCCGTTTGGTCGTCAAGATCGCGCGCGACTACAGCAATTTTGGTCTCCCGCTCCTGGACCTCATTTCCGAAGGGAATATCGGCCTTATGAAAGCGGTCGAGCGGTTTGACCCCAAAAAAGGCGGCAAGCTGAGCACCTACGCGGCGTGGTGGATCAAACAATCCATCAAGCGTGCGCTGGCCAATCAGAGCAAAACGATCCGCCTGCCCGTCCACTTGGTCGATAAAATCGCCAAGCTTCGCCGGGTTTCCAATCAAATGACCGAGGAACTGGGTCGTGAGCCCACCGACGAGGAATTGGCCGAGGAAGTCGGCATGGCGGCCGCCAAGGTCGCGTCGCTGAAAAGTGCGGCGATTCGTCCCACCTCACTCGATCAACCGCTCGGCGATGACGACCACTCCTCGCTTGGCGATATCATCGGCGATGACGACGCGCAGGATCCCTTTGAGCAACTTCGCGACAAGGATCTCCGCAACGAGGTTGGCGATTTGCTGGATGTCCTCGACGACCGGGAACGCAAAATCATCAACTCACGCTTCGGCTTGGATGGCCAAAAGACCAAGACCCTCGAAGAGGTCGGCGTGAAATTCGGCGTCACCCGCGAGCGCATCCGTCAGCTTCAAAATATCGCCCTGCGGAAACTCCGCCGAGCGCTTCAGAAAAAAGACCGTTCCAAGGTTGAGTTTTCGATCTGAGGAATTTTTTCATGGGTAGGGTGGGAACCGGATGTCTGGCGTGAGTCACCATCCGGTTTCTTGCTTTCGGTCTTGCGGGCATCAGGGTGTCGGGGTTTGGTTTGGCCCATGGCCGACCTTCTTGAATTTCACCAAAAACTCCACGCTGCCCTGAAAACTCGGCTGGATCTGGTCGCCGATCACTCCTTCCGCGACCGCGATCCGGCGGCCCATCTCGCCGCACTCAAGTCCGCCGCAGCGACACTGGATGCCGAAATGTCTCACCTTCCGCCAGAGATCGATCCGACGCTCCGCCATTACCTAGAACGACAAAGCTACACCAAGGCCCTTGCTTGGCTGGGTGAAGCGGTTGCCAGTTCCTCCCATTGATTGCCCCAATTTTTTTATGACTCCTCTTCTTCTCGGAATCGCCATGGGTTTGTTAGCCGCGCTGATTCCGTCGGTGTTTTTTTACAGTCGGCATTTGCGTGCGATGGCGGAGGCTGCCTCCACCCGGGAGCGGATGACTTTTCTCGAAAACCAACTCGCCTCAGCCGAGTCGCGGGTTGCGGAGCTTTCGAGGGAATTGCAAAGTGAGAGCGCTCTGAAAACCGCCGCCGAGACTTTGGCCAAACGCATTCCGGAATTGGAAGGGGAGTGCCAAAGACTCCGTGACGCCGCATCTGCTCTGCAGTCCACCATCAGCCGCCTGGAATCCGATCTCGGGCATGAAAAGACCACTGCTCTCGAAAAGCTCACACTTCTCGAGGAGGCCCGCTCAAAACTCGGCGATGCGTTTCAAGCCCTCTCCGCGCAAGCGCTGCAAAACAACAATCAAAGTTTTCTAGAACTCGCGAAGACGAACCTCTCGCAATTCCAAACCGAGGCGAAGGGGGATTTGGTCGCACGGGAGAAGGCGATCGAGGATTTGCTCAAGCCGATTAAGGATCAGCTTGGGGACTTCAAGAGCTCGATGACCAAGGCGATGGATGAGGCCGGCAAGGAGCGGCACGGATTGCAGGCTGAAGTCGCAACTCTGTCCCGTCTGAACCAAACCATCAGCGCCGAGGCCAAAAACCTCGCCAGTGCGTTGAAGGGTTCGAACAAAATCCAAGGAGATTGGGGCGAGATGATTCTTGAGCATTTGCTCGAGGCCTCCGGCATCGCCAAGGGGGTTGGTTTCAGCGTCCAGCGCCAGTATGAGAGCGAGGACGAAAAACGCGGCAAGCCTGATGTGATTCTCAACCTGCCCGGCAATCGCTGCTTGATTGTGGACTCGAAAGTTTCGATCGATGCCTATGTCGCCCACTGCTCCACGGAGGAGCCTCTCGAGCGGCAGGCCCATTTGAAGCGGCATCTCGACTCGCTCCGCTCGCATATTGATGGGCTTTCCAAGCGTGACTACCGGCGTCTCGAGGGGTTGAAAGGCACGCTGGATTTCGTCGTGATGTTCGTGCCGGTCGAGCCCGCGTTCCTGCTGGCGATCTCACAGGACGAGACGCTTTTCATGGAGGCTTGGAAAAAGAATGTCCTGCTGGCGAGCCCCTCGACGCTTCTCTATGTGCTCCGGATTGTGGACCACATGTGGCGCCAGGAAAACCAAGCCCGTAACGCGCAAGAGATCGCCGACCGTGGTGCAAAACTTTACGACAAATTCCAAACATTCGTCGGGGAGTTTCAAAAAATCGGATCCGCGCTCGAGACGGCTCGCAAGAGCTACACGAGTTCCTTTGATTATCTCGTCTCTGGCCGGGGTAATCTCGTGAGCCAGGCCGAAAAGCTTCGAGATCTCGGCGTGAAGCCCAGCAAGAGTCTCCCGCAGGCGCTCATCGACCAATCCGGGTTGCTGGAGGATTCGACAGATGCCGCGGATCAGCCCCGGTAGGTTCCGGTGGTGACGCCGACTTTGCTGCTTGCATGGAGTTCGCGGTGGAGATCGGTTCCGGCGCGGCGGTTGGCGAGGAGTTCGCCGTAGGCCGAGAGTATTTGGCGGGTTTCCTCCTGAGATTCTTCAAGCAGCTCGATACGAAAATGGCGAAGTCCGGCAGCGTGGAATTTTTCGAAAAATGCAGCGCCGGTTTGCGCGGTGGAGTGAAAGAGAGTGTTGCGACAACCCACATCGGCACGGAGCGGGTGTTCCATTCCCACGCGATCGCGGAGGTGAACGCGGTGCTTCTCGCAGGGTCGGCCGCAATTTGTGTGGTCTGTGCCATCCGACATGAAGGCGGCGAAAACGCAGTGCTCCATGTGAAACATCGGCATGTGATGGTGGATCGTCAGTTCGAACCAATCTGGCGGCGCTTGGCGGAGGAGGGCCAGGATTTGGTCGGCATTGAGATCGTGCGAAAGGGTGAGCCGCTCGAGGCCATGCCTTTTAAAAACCGAGGCGGTGACGGGGTTCGCGATGTTCAGCGAGAAATCACCGAGAAGGCGAAGGGAGCTTTTGGCGAAATGCTCGATGCCACCGATGTTCCGAACGAGAACACCGTCGGGTTGGGCGTTAGCGATGAGTTTGAAAAAGCCCTCCTCGCCGGCTTTCTGGATGCGCGGGGTCGCGAGGAAAATGGCGGCTGTGGAGGACGCCGAGCGCACGGTGGCGACGGCATCTTTGTAGCGGCGGATGTCTTCGTAATCCACGAGAATTTCGCTCATGCCAGCTTCCAGCGCTGCCTGCAGCTGTTCGGCGCTTCGGACAAGAACGGACAGTCGGGCCGAGTTGCTCGTGGGATTTTCGTGGCCTGGCAAAAGCTCTGCGAGACTGCACTGAGGCGAGGTAATTCGGGATTCCGAGGTGAGGAGATCTAGGAGTTCGCGGCGAAGGCGGTTTAATTCCGACAAGGGCAGAATGGCGGAGTCCGAAAGTTGAAAATCGAGATTCCGGAGGGCGTAACCAGTTCCTCCGAGTTTGCCAAGTTGGGCACGGAGTGAGGCGTGGGTGAGGGGATGCGTTCGGGCCATCTCCAGTGGCATTCGGGAGGCAACCTCGATGGAGCCGAATTGAATTTTTAATGACTCACCGATTTGACCGGAGATGACTAAATCGAGGGGTTTGAGACGCTCCTGTCGCGGGGTGATTCGTCCGGAAAAACTTCCTTGAAGTTCCCGGTCCAATGCGGGATCGCTGGTTTTCCAAATCCTCGAGCCGTTGGGGATTTGGCGGAAGTCGATCTTGCCGTGCTCGAAGAAAACCTGATGGCCCCGCACCTCGAAAATTCTCCCGCCTTGCTCGCGCTCGGTGTCGCCACCGGTGTCGAACACCACACCGTCGCCCGGCTTGAGATTGACGGCGAACGTGTCGAGTTCCACATGGTCGCGGGCAGAATCTTTAACGAGGCCAACAAAGGCGCCGCGTTTTTTTCCGAACCTCGCGCCGACGAGTTCCTGGTGATTCACGCCGTGCATCCAGCCGGGGTAGAGACCGCGCGAGAAAGTCATCTCAAGTCGATACCAGTCCTCGGGCGCGATCTGCTCGAATGTGTCGGCCAGTGCGGCGTCGATGGCCTTGCGGTAGACGCTCGTGACGGCCGCGACATATTCGGGGGACTTGAGGCGGCCTTCGATTTTGAAGGAGCGCACGCCCTGCGCAATCAGGTCGGGGATTTGATTCACGGCGGCGAGGTCTTGGGGGGAGAGAAGGTAGCGTTTGTCGCCGAGGTCGTGCAGCGCTCCATCAATGATCAATTCATACGGCATCCGGCAGGCTTGGGCGCATTCGCCCCGGTTCGCGCTCCGGCGTCCGAGAGCTTCGCTAGTGAGGCATTGTCCCGAATAAGCCACGCAAAGCGCGCCGTGGACGAAGGTCTCCAAAGGCAGACCGGGCGGGAATTTTTCGAACTCCCGAAGCGAGATTTCGCGGGCGAGGACGACTTGTTTGACTCCGAGCTTTTCGGCAAAGCGCACGCCCTCCGGCGAGGTGATCGTCATTTGCGTGGAGGCGTGGATGCGCAGGTCTGGAAACATTCGGCGCGCGATCTCGGCGAGGCCGACATCCTGGATGATTACGGCGTCCACCCCGGCTTCGTGGAGTGCCTGAAGTTCGGCGACGGCATCGGGCAATTCCTCCGTGAAGATCAGGACATTCAGTGTGACATAGCCTTTCACGCCGTGGCTGTGGAGGAATCGTATGATCTCAGGCAATTCCTCCTCGCGGAAATTGTCAGCGCGCATGCGGGCGTTGAATTTCGAGAGTCCGAAAAACACAGCGTCAGCACCGTTGGCAACGGCGGCTTTGAGGCAATCCCAGTCCCCTGCAGGGGAAAGAAGTTCAGGCGTCTCCATCAATGCGGCGGTGCCATGATGATCCGGATTTCGGGATCCTCTTGGCGTTTGTCGAGGTAGATCGGGGCGGGCTTTGTGTTGAGGACTTCGAAGTCGCTCAGCTGAAATTCGGGATAAAATCGGTCGCTGGCCGGTTCGTAGACAGTCTCTCCGGTGAATCGTCCCTCGAGGCGGTATTCGTGGTTGTTGTCATCGCCCAGAGTCCCGCGCATCCGATCGGGAGCAAGGCGGGTTTGCTCGTTCAACATGACGAGTTTTGCAGTTTTCCAAGGCTGGCCTGGATCGCGCACCCAGCCCCACATTTTGTAATCTTTCTTAAACATACGGCGGCCGACGAAGTAGTTTCCTGGCTGCTCGGATCGAATCGCGGCAGCCATCGCAGCCCGCGCTGGAGCGTCACGGTCGACGGTCTCGCAGGAATTGATCAGCACCAGTGGAGCCAAAATAACCATCCCACGAAAAAACCAGCGCTTCGTATTTTTCAATCTCGCGATCATGGCTTGAAAAACTAATCGCCCTCCAAATTGAAGTCAGTCACGGAATCGACGGCCTTAAAATAATTGGCAGGCTGGATTTTCAAAAAGCGTCCGCTACTCTCCCGCCGCATGAAGTATATTTTTGTGACCGGCGGCGTGGTGAGTTCTCTTGGAAAAGGCCTGGCGGCTGCGTCCCTTGGAACGATTTTGGAACGGCGTGGACTCAAGGTGACGCTTCAAAAACTCGACCCCTACCTCAATGTCGATCCCGGCACGATGAGCCCCTTCCAGCACGGCGAGGTTTATGTTCTTTCCGATGGAGCAGAGACCGATCTGGACCTCGGCCATTACGAGCGCTTCACGCATTGCGTCCTTTCCCGCGAGAACAATCTCACGAGTGGGCAGGTTTACGAAACCGTTCTCATGAAGGAACGCCGCGGCGATTATCTCGGCAAAACCGTGCAGGTCATCCCGCACATCACGGACGAGATCAAAAATCGCATCCGGTCGGTGGGCGCCAATTCCGGCGCGGATATTTTGATCACGGAAATCGGCGGCACCACAGGTGATATCGAGGGTTTGCCTTTCCTCGAAGCCATCCGCCAATTCATCCTCGAGGTCGGCCCGGACAACGCGATCATCATGCATGTCACGCTCGTGCCATTCATCAAAGCCGCCGGGGAACTCAAGACCAAGCCCACCCAGCAGAGCATTGCGAAGCTCCGCGAGATTGGTCTCCAGCCCCAAGTCATCATTTGCCGCACTGAGATGCCGCTCGACCAAGATGTCCGCCAAAAGCTCTCCATGTTTTGCAATGTCCCGCTCGACGCCGTGATCGAGGCTGGCGATGTGGAGCATTCGATTTATGAAGCTCCACTGAATCTTCGCGAGGAGGGCTTGGATACCATCGTTTGTCGCCTTCTCCGACTGGAAACTCCGGAGCCTGACCTCTCTGAGTGGAGGCGCTTCGTTCAACGCCTCATCAATCCCAAGAAGCGCGTCCGTGTGGCGATCGTTGGCAAGTATGTCGAGCTCCAGGACGCCTACAAAAGCATCTACGAATCCCTCGCCCACGCTGGCGCCGCCCAGGATTGTGCGATCGATATTGTGCAGGTCGATGCCGAGGATATTGATGTAGAAGGGGCCGAAAAATATCTCCAAGGCGTCGCCGGCATTCTCGTGCCGGGTGGTTTTGGCGAGCGCGGAGTGGAGGGAAAAATCAAGGCCGCCAAATTCGCCCGCGAGTCCCGCACCCCATTTCTTGGCCTTTGCCTCGGCATGCAGGTCGCCTCCATCGAATTCGCGCGAAATGCTTGTGGACTCGAAAATGCGAACAGCACGGAGTTTGATCCCGACACCGCCCATCCGGTCATTTCCATGATGGAGGAGCAACTCGATGTCACAGACAAGGGGGCTTCCATGAGATTAGGAACTTGGGAAACCAAAATCCGCGAAGGCACCCTGGCTCACCAAGTCTACGGAAAAAGCCATGCCTCCGAGCGCCATCGGCATCGCTACGAGTTCAATCAAAAATACCGCGAGCAAATGGAGGCGGCGGGCTTTGTGATTTCCGGAACCTCTCCCGATGGAACCTTGGTGGAGTTGATCGAACTCAAGAACCACCCTTGGTTCCTCGCTTGCCAATACCACCCCGAGTTCCTGTCCAAGCCGAACCACCCGCATCCACTCTTCAAGTCCTTTATTGCCGCCTCGCTGGCGAATGAGGATTGATACCGCTGCGAAATCCCATTCCATGGCCAAAACCTCTGGTGAACCTCTTGAAATCGAACGGAAATTTCTCCTGGTCGGGGAATCCTGGCGAGATCAGGTCGTTGGGGAGCCTAAGCGCTTGTCTCAAGGTTATCTGTGCGCCGACGCCGAGAAAAGCGTTCGAGTTCGAATCGCTGGGGATTTCGCCACACTCACGGTGAAGGGGAGTCGCAACGGAATTTCCCGCTTGGAAATGCAATACACGATTCCTGTCGTGGATGCCGAACGCATGCTGGCCCTCTGCGCGCTGCCATTGATCGACAAAACCCGCCACATCGCCATGCATGACGGTATGAAGTGGGAGGTGGATATTTTCCATGGCGAAAACGAGGGACTGCGCGTGGCAGAGGTCGAACTGGAGTCCGAGGACCAAGTCATTTCCCTGCCAGACTGGGCCGGCCAGGAAGTCTCCGAAGAGCCCCGCTATTATAATTCCCATCTCTCTCGTGAGCCATTTTCTACTTGGGGATCGCTCCCCTAATCACCGGTATTTTTTCCGCCGTTCGTGGCTGGCATCCTAAAAATCTGACATCTCTGCGAATCGGGCGTCCGTATTTTTTACCGGATTCCTTGGATTCCAGATTGCACTAGCAGCCCATTTTTTTTAAGAACCCGAGTCGCTCATACATGATTACCTCACCATCTGCCTCCGCTCGCACGGGCCCTTGCCCGGGTTGGCTCTGGCTAAATTCCTCGATTGGAAAAAAAACTGTCGTCGCCGTCACTGGCATCGCCCTCGTGGCATTTGTCATCGGCCACCTCCTCGGAAACTTCACGATCTTCCTCGGCCCGGATGCGATCAACGCCTACGGAGCCAAGCTCCAAAGCCTTGGGCCGCTCCTTTGGGTGATCCGTCTCGCGCTGCTCGGAATCCTTGTGGCTCATATTTATTTCACGATGAAGCTCTGGCAGGAAAACAATGCCGCCCGCCCTCAAAAATACCTCGCCTCGAATCCAGTCGGAACCACAGTTTTCGCCCGCACAATGCGCTTGAGCGGGTTGATCGTTCTCGCCTTTGTCATCTTTCATCTGGCCCATTTCACCGTTCGCGTGGTCGATACTTCTTATGCAACGATGCACACCATGCTCGATGGTCATGAAGTTCACGATGTCTACAAAATGGTGGTTACGGGATTCAGTAGCGGCCCGGTGGTTTTCATCTACATCATTGGCCTTTTCCTCCTGACCTTCCACTTGAGCCACGGTCTCTCGAGCCTCTTTCAAACCTTCGGAATTACCAACCGCCGCATCCGCCAAAACTACGAAACCGCCGGCCGCGTCCTCGCCTGGGCGCTCTATGTCGGCTACATTTCGATCCCCGTTTCGATCTATTTCTTCGGCCTTGGGAAAGGAGTCCTCCAATGACACTCGACAGCAAAATTCCACCCGGTCCGCTCGACAAGAAGTGGACCACCTTTAAAAACAACGCAAAAATCGTCAGCCCCGCGAACAAGCGGAAGTTCGATCTGATCATTGTGGGATCCGGCCTCGCGGGCGCCTCCGCTGCAGCAACGCTTGCCGAGCAAGGCTACAATGTGAAGTGCTTCTGCTACCAGGACAGCCCGCGCCGCGCCCACTCGATCGCCGCACAGGGCGGCATCAACGCCGCGAAGAATTACCAGAACGACGGCGACAGCGTTTATCGGCTTTTCTACGACACCATCAAGGGTGGCGACTTCCGCGCCCGCGAGGCGAATGTCCACCGCCTTGCTGAGGTGAGCACTTCGATCATCGATCAATGCGTCGCGCAGGGCGTGCCCTTCGCCCGCGAATATGGCGGATTGCTCGACAACCGTTCCTTTGGTGGCGCCCAAGTCTCGCGGACTTTTTATGCCCGCGGCCAGACTGGCCAGCAACTCCTGCTCGGGGCTTACTCCGGCTTGAGCCATCAGATCGCCACCGGCGCGGTGAAAATGTTCCCGAAAACCGAAATGCTCGACCTCGTCGTGGTCGATGGCCATGCGAAGGGTATCGTGGTCCGCGATCTGAAGACCGGTGAAATCTCGACCCATGCCGCCGATGCCGTGCTCCTTTGCAGCGGCGGATACGGTAATGTCTTCTACCTCTCGACGAACGCGCGGGGTTGCAATGTCTCCGCGACTTTCCGTGCCTACAAACGCGGCGCGCTTTTTGCCAATCCCTGCTACACGCAAATCCACCCGACCTGCATTCCTGTCAGCGGTGATTACCAGAGCAAGCTTACGCTGATGAGTGAATCGCTCCGCAATGACGGCCGCATCTGGGTTCCCAAGCGGAAAGAGGATTGCGCCAAGGAACCGGCGTCGATCCCTGAAGCCGACCGCGACTACTTCCTCGAGCGCAAATACCCGAGCTACGGTAACCTCGCCCCCCGCGACATCTCCTCGCGTTCTGCAAAGGAAGTCTGCGACGAGGGTCGGGGAGTCGGTCCTGGCGGTTTGGGCGTTTATCTCGACTTCGCAGATGCCATCAAGCGCCTTGGCCAAAAAACCATCGAGGAGCGCTACGGCAACCTCTTCGAGATGTATCAAAACATCACCGGCGAAAACGCCTACGAGCGCCCGATGCGCATTTACCCGGCGGTCCACTACACGATGGGTGGCCTGTGGGTGGACTACAATTTGATGAGCAACATCCCGGGCCTGCATGTGCTCGGCGAAGCGAATTTCTCCGACCACGGCGCGAACCGCCTCGGAGCCAGCGCTCTCATGCAGGGCCTCGCCGACGGCTACTTTGTCATTCCCTACACCCTCGGCGAATACCTGACCACGCAGTTCGGCAAAAAGGTCGATCCCAAGCATCCCGCTTTCGAGAAGACGCTGCAAGAGTCTAAAGCCCGCGTGCAAAAGCTCATCGACATCAAAGGCACCAAACCCGTCGATGAATTCCACCGCCGCCTCGGTCTGCTGATTTGGGACTACTGTGGGATGGCCCGCAGTTCCGAAGGGCTCAAGGAAGCCATTGGAAAAATCCAACAACTCCGAGCCGAATTCTGGAGCGACCTCAAACTTTTGGGCACCCCCGATGGCATCAACATGGAACTCGAGCGCGCTGGCCGCGTGGCCGATTTCCTTGAGTTCGGCGAACTCATGTGCCTCGACGCCCTCGTGCGCGACGAATCCTGCGGCGGTCACTTCCGCACCGAACACCAGACCCCCGAGGGCGAAGCTCTTCGCAATGACCAAGATTTCGCTTTTGTCTCCGCATGGCAATACACCGGCGATGGCAACCTGCCGAACCTCGTTAAGGAACCTCTCGTTTACGAGCAGGTGAAACTCGCAACTCGCAGCTACAAATAATCCTCACCATGAATTTCCACCTCAAAGTCTGGCGCCAAAAGGACACCAATGCTCCCGGCACTCTCGAGGAATACGAGGCCGAAAATATCCCAGCCGGCGCCTCGTTCCTAGAGATGCTCGATATCGTCAACGCGGGACTCACTCGCAAAAATATTGAGCCGATCCAGTTTGATTCCGACTGTCGCGAAGGCATCTGCGGAACTTGTTCGCTCACCATCAATGGCATCCCACACGGCAAAGGCCGTGGAACGACCTGCCAGCTCTACATGCGGAAATTTCAAGACGGAGAGACGATCACCATCGAGCCGTTCCGCGCTGACGCGTTTCCTGTTCAGCGCGATCTGGTCACAAACCGCAGCGCCTTTGACCGCGTCATCCAAGCCGGTGGCTACATCAGCGAACGCACCGGATCCGCGCCCGACGCTAACTCGGTGCCCATCTCCAAAGTCATCGCCGACCAAGCGATGGATGCTGCTGCCTGCATCGGTTGTGGAGCCTGCGCCGCCGCTTGCCCGAATGGTTCTGCCATGCTTTTTGTGAGCGCCAAAGTCACGCATCTCGGACTTCTCCCGCAAGGCAAGCCTGAGAAAAACCGCCGCGTTCTCAGCATGGTCCGCCAAATGGACGAAGAGGGGTTCGGCAATTGCTCGAACTACTACGCCTGCGAAGCCGTCTGCCCCGCTGGCGTCCCAGCCGCCTTCATCGGCCGCATGAACCGGGAGTTCACCGCCGCCTCTGTGAAGGAAATGCTCGGCATGTCGGTCTGATCCTGTCGGCCTTGTTTGCCGTTCGTTTGGTTTATTGCATTCGTTTCAACACCCAGATCGATTCGGTTTTGCCATCAAGGGGGAGATTGTAGGTGCGAGTGTAGGTTTTGGAGTCTGGGTCGAAGGAGGTTTCCCAAAAGTCGTTTCCTTTCACGCCCTGGTCGAGCGGGATGGTTTGGGGTTCGATACGATTTGCAATTGAAGGGGCGAATTCCTCCATGAGGGGGAGGTATTGGTCCATTATCTTGTTGGCGGATACGAGTTGGCTGAGTTCGTAGCCTCTGGCGGATTCTAGGCCTTGGAAGCGGATCGGAACGGCTCCGGTTCCTCCTTGGATTTTGACTCGGACGGTGCGGGCACTTGGATCGACTTGGATGAGAACGGGGAAATTTCGAAGGAGCTTGCCGCCCTGAACTTCAACTTGGAGGTCGTTTGCGGTAGCGGCGCGGTGAAAGGTTTTCCAAGAACCGGGGTTTTCCGCGAGATGCTTCTGGAAAGCCTCGTTCGGGCCGTAATAGTCGTCGACTTCGGCGGGGACGACATCGATTTCCAATTCCATTTCAACGCTGTCGCCAGCTTGGAATTTTTGGATTTCGGCAGGTGGGACGACGATGGCATCCACATGGCAACGGGACTCCTGAGCGGCAGGCATATTTTGGTAGCCTTGCTCGGTTCGTTTAAATCCTCCGACCGCGCCGACCGGTAGGGAAACGAGAGGTGTGTCGTAGGACTTCCCGCCAAACTTCGAGCGATAGGATCGAATCACAAACCCGCGGCTTCCGCTCGGGGTGCCCTCGATTTTCGAGCCTGGAAAACCCAGCCACCACGGGGAGAGGCCGCTGAGGGCGAGGCGGTCGAGATGGAGATCGCCGGCCTTCAACCCGACCGGAGCGTCGAGTTCTTGGATCAAGCCCTCTCGATTTCCGATGGAGATTTTCGGGGCGAAAACATGACCGCGACCGATTCGGAATAGGGAAACATCCTTGGCGGGTAGGTCGGCACGAAAATCATAGCGGAGGCGGAGGAAGACTTTCGAGTGGTCATCGGTGCGTGGAGTCGAAACCGTCGCGGTGAGGTCCACTTCGCCCTTTGAGCCGTAGGATCCCTGATAGACGACTTCCGGGAGGCAGGGGCCGTGCGAAAGGTAAGAGGCCTTCATGCGAGCGGTGTGGAGTTTTTTCCCATCCGAATTCCAGGCGGTGAGCCAATCAGCACCCCAGCCTGCGTCGGACCACTGCCAAGGTTTTCCGTCTTTTCCCTGACGAGTGAAGAGCGCGCGGATGTCGGTGATGGCGTTGGTGCTCGCGGAGAATTCGGGGTTCAAGCAAATCGTTTCGCCCCACGTGCCGATGGCACATTGATCCCAACGTCCATTCGTGCTCTCGCCCCAACCGACCAACGAGAGTTGGCCGAGGCTGGCGGTCGGGAGGGTGCCATAAAACCCATACGCGACCCGCAGGAGATAAGAGGTTTTTCCAGCGGGGGCAGGGATCAGCGCGTAGGCACGGAGGTAATTGGGCAGGGTGGGGTGGTGCCAATTTTTGGAGAGTTGCACCGGGATTCCTGAGGGTGTGCCATCGGGTTGGCACAAAATGGGAACGAGTCCGGTGATGCCTGCCGTGCCGAGGATTTCGAGAAGGAACGGCACGGAGCGCGCGCTGGCGCTGGAATTCTCAACTTCGATCACGAAGTCGTCGTAATTCCCGAAGCCATTCTTATCGGGGGTCTCGGGTCTTTTTAATCGATCGGCCAAGGGGGCGTTGCGACTGAAATCCGCTTTCGCCAGAAAGGCGTTGAACTGCGGATCGAACGATGTCGGAACGGTTTGGTTGCCGCTGGCATGGACTTGCACCGAGAGGCCTGCGGCAGGATCGCTCCCTCCGGGCGCCTCACAGGGGAGTGAAATCCTCTCGCTCCGGGAATGGCTCCAGTCGCCTGCGATCGTGCGCTCGGCGAACCATTCGCCATGGGCTGACTTGAATCGCAAGGAAAGCACGGCCTCTTGGAAAACCGGGTGGACGATGGATGGGGCGTCATCGAAGGTTTGTTCGAAAACCAAATCCTCGCTCGGCGGGAGTTTTTCGGAGTTTTTGGAAATGGCGGCGATTTCCTCGGTCGTCAGGGCGCGGTTCCAAACCCGCACATCATCGAAAATCGCTTCGAGGCAGGGTTGTGCATCGTCTGGGCGGCGACCGAAGCGCAGGACGCCCGAGCCGGGCTGGCGCTCGAGGCCGATTTCCTTTTCCGCGAGGAGGCGGCCATTCACATGCAGGCGCATCGTTTTTCCGTCATACGAAAGAGCGGCGTGCTGCCATTCGTTCTTTTCGTCGAGATGGGGTGCATGGGCATTCACTTTGTAAATGCTCTCACGAGTGCCGCCGATATTCATGATTCCGGAGATCTTGCCGAAATGTCCGATGTTAACGGCGAAGTAGCCCTCATGGTTTTCGTTGTGGTTTTTTCCGAATAAAACCATCCCGCCGGAGCGGGAGCGGTGGTCCCGTTTGAAAGAGCATGCGACGGTGAATTCCTTCGAATCAAGTTCGGGCGAGTGGGGGATTTCCAAAGGCACGGCGCGAACGGAAAATCCATTTCCGCTACGACCCGGTGAAGGGCCGTTTGCGTAATCGAACTCCGGGAGGACATCGAGGGTGAAGGCAAAGTTTTGTGGCCACGCGACGAGGGCCATCGAAGTCACCGCGGGCAGGACATTTCCCTCGGAATCCTCAAAGCGCAATTCGCGCATTTCGTAGTGCTGGGCGATTCGCCCCGATTCCCAGAGCCAGACGTTGGCGAGAGCGGTTTCGTTGTTCGGCTCCTGCCCAGCGCGGCAGGAGGTCATCTTGTAAACTCGGCCATCCAGCTTCACTTCAGCCTCCAACTCCGCAGGCGGCAAATCACGCAAGCGCGCCAATCCTGACTCGCCGGCTTGGCGGTAACCGACTCCGTCAACGAGTGGCCCGAAACGAAGTGCCCGGGGATTTTGGATATTCCACTCCAACCCGTAGCGACCTGATTCGATACAAAGAAAATCGGAGGAGGTTTTGGTAGCGGGGCGCCGCCAATTTCCTGCCCAGAAGCCGTAGGTGTAATCCAGCGGCGAGACAGGTTCAGCCGAGTGGGTGTTCGTCAGCAGGGTCGTGATCGCCATAAAAAATACAGTGAAGAGCTTCATGGTTTGTGCCCCTTTGCGTGTGCGGGATTTTTGGAAAAAAAAGCCAACGCTGAGGTGACGAGGAGGAGGAACACATTTCGGAGAGTTGAGCCGGCCGGAGTCTCGAGAAAGGCCAACGCGGGGTGGATCCCCGAAAAATCGAGGCAGCCACATTCGATGGGCAACCCGCGCCACCAGGATTGCGCAGTGAGAAAGGTGTAAAACGCCAGCAGGAGAAGTGTGGCTGATGTCACGGCGACTCTCCAGAGTCCGAAAATCAGAAGGGCCCCAAGGAGGATTTCGATCCCAGGTAGCGAGTAGGCGGCGGCGTTGGCCAGCCAGTCGGGGAGGGGGATTTGGTAGGCGTAAATGTCGGCCAGCATTCGCAGGGGGGAGCCTATTTTGGATAAGCCGGCGGAGAGGAGGAGCAACCCTAAAAAAATAGCCCAGAGTCGGGAAACGACTTTCATCTTAAAAGGGGGGCTGATGGACGATTAGCCCCAGGGACTCCGCTAAACCGGAGCCTGTTACTGCTGTTGCTGAACAGGCTGCCGGTAGCGGTAATTGGCCAGAATCTCGGCGGATGGGTCGTAGGCTTGATGCTGGAGTGGCGGCTGCGCGAGAGCCGGAGGAATCATGGATGCCTGCGGCGGGCTCTGGCGGCGATGCCACTCGGCCTCGACCAAATCCTCGAAGAGTTGGGAAACGGTTCGGCGGCGGGCCAAGGTCTTGGCCCATGTCTGAATATCCGGGTGGATCGTCAGATTGATTTTCTCCCGCTTGGTGCGAGTCGAAACTTTTTTCCGCCGCGCCATCTTAATTGCTGAGGAGGGCAGTGCGTTCGAGGACGCGAGCCTTCATGATTTTGCCGGCGCGGAACTTCACGATGGCGCGTGGTGGGATTTGCACCTCGTTCTGAGGTTTCTTGGGATTGCGGCCGACACGTGGTTTGGTGAGGCGGACATCGAAAACACCGAAATTGCGGAGTTCGACATCGCGGCCTGTGGCGAGTCCTTCGACGATTCCGTCGAGCGTGTGTTGGATCACGCTGAAGACTTCTTGTTGGGTTAGACCGGTTTTTTCAGCGATCGACATGACGAGATCGCGCTTGGTAAGGTTTGGCATAGGAGAGGTTTCGTAAGGAAACTCGGGAGGCTTGGCAATGCCAAATCGGGCATTTTTTTAGTCCCGGGTGGGTCCCTTCTTGAAATGCCGAATGGGACACCCGAGT
>CALFPA010000084.1 GCA_937919825.1 uncultured Spartobacteria bacterium
CCCCTACGCCGCAAAAGCCACAACCTTCGCGGAAGTCGAAGCGGAAGGCGTGAGCCGTGCCGCTAGGCGGCAACGGCAAGCGCGGCGGTCTTTTTGTTTGTCTTTGCGGCCTGTGGCGCGAACCAGATTTCGGCCTCCTCGGGCGTGGCGAGTTCGCGGTAATTTGTGAAAAGGATTCGAGGGCTGTTTCCGGCCTCGAGCGCAACCTGTGCCGCGTTTTGGGTAGCGGCGAGCCGATAGGTGCAAAACGAATGCCGCAAGCCGTTGTCGATGGAGTCCAGCCCCGCCGCTTCAATCGTGCCGAGTAGGAAGCGGGAAAAATAAGAAGGCTTCGAGATATTGAAAACCTTGCCCTCGTCCCGGGGCATTGAAGCGAGGATTTCGGCCAAGGGCGGCAAAATCGGCACAAGCCGCCGTGTGGCGGTTTTGTTTTTTTCGGCCCCCAAGGTGATGTATTTCGCGCCAATGTGATTCCATTCGAGCCGCATCATTTCGGAGCTACGCAAGCCCGCAAAGGCTCCGAGGGCGACGGCGAGCCGCCCCTTGCCCTCCGAGTTGGCAATGATCCTCGCGGCGTCCTGCGGCCTGTAAAATTGAACCGCTCCGGCCCGCTCTTTTATCGCCTCCAAGTGGTCGGCCTCGGTCTTTTTGTCTCTGTCGAGATAGCCCCGGCGGCGGGCGTGAGTGAAAAGGGCAACGATAGTCTGGCGATGATTGTTCTTCGAGCGCGCCCCGAGTTTTAAGCGGTCAATGTAGCCTTGGAGGTCGGGCGTAGTGATGCCGGCAATGTTGCAACGGAAAGCGGCCTTGAACTTGTTTAGAACGGTTCGGCATTCGGTGATGTATCGCACGGAAAGGCCCGCCCTGTCTTTTGCGTCCAAAAACTCGGGAACTAAATCGGCGATGCTGATTGCGGGCCTTTGGATCCTCGCCAAGTCGGCAAGGCAGGCATCCGCCGCCGCCAATAAAGTTCCCGCTCCCTTGAGCCGATCCATGCAAGCTGTCCACTCATGGACAACCTGAACGAGACTCGCGGCGGGGTAGCCTCGGAGGGCTTGGGTTGCGGCTTGGTATTCGGACACCTCTTGAATGCCGAGGTTCGTAAGGTGGGCCGCACCGCCTCCAAGTTGCTTGGCCTTCGCCTTGGCCTCGGCTCGGGCGGTTTCGAGGTTGCTGTAAAACTTGCGCTGGCGTGAATCGTTCGCCGTCCAAGCCAAAGTAAAGCCGGGATATTCCTTCCCGTTCTTGCGGGTGGGGGAGTTGTAAATAAAGACGGAATGCCCGCCTATGGTCACTTCTTCGAGGGGTTGGTTTTTTGGTTTTTTGTTCGCGGCGGATTTGGTCTTTCTCATGCCGGATTTGTCAGGAATTTGTCAGGAAAAGTCAATGCCGCCAGCAAACCCGCATAAACACTAGCTCTAGCATACCTGTTCGAACCCTGTATCGCGCACCACTCTTGGAACTTGTTTCTATTGTTCCTCTGAGGTTTTAAGCTGAGTTCTGGTGAAGATGGGTCATGCGCTCAATGACTTCGCGTTATTCTTCCCATGTTTGTTAGGTAGCAATTCATGTCCGATGCGTGATTATTTGGGATTCCACTCCTTGCCTGGAGTGGCCACGCCGTCTTTGTCGGCATCCAAGAAGGTATCGAAGCACCAAACGCGGAAGCGAAGCCACTCCGCGCGCTCCAAGGCCTTGCTTTTGTTCAAGTCCATGATTCGAAATGCATTCTTGTGCCGCCATTCTTGGATAACGAGCCGTCCGTCTTTGTTTTTGTCGAGGTTGTCGAACTGCTTCGACCAGGATTCACGGTATTCCTCGCGGGAAACCACCCTGTCCTTATTCTTGTCATATCTTCTGAGTTCATTTTTTCCGATGACGACTTGTTGCTTTTTTTTGAGGACCTCTGCTTTGGGAGCCGGAGGGAGGGGTTGGTCTTCGGGAACGGAATCTGGATTTGGTGCCATGGAGGTTTCGGCCAAGTCATCGGATGGCGAGTCTTCGACCGACTGAGGTCTCAGCACATAGTAAGCCAAAATCCCGCCGACAAAAAGCAGCAGGGCGGAAATGGCGATGACGATTCCTTTGTTGAGAGAACGAGACGGATTCATAGAGGTGGGTTTTGGATAGACCCTGCACTCGGCGCTGTCATTCGAAAAATTCCGGGGGGGTATTAGGGCAGAAATCTCTTCAACGAGGAGGCAAGGAAACTTTAGTCACTACAACTGGTCTGACTCCGGCAATTTTGGCAGTTGGCAACACGGACACGGGCTTTGCCAAAGGGATCGATTCTACGGGGACGACACGCACCGGATTGATTGGGGTGGCTTCTTGGGGTGGTTGGCTGGCTACCGAGATGGGATAAACCATCGGAACGGCCGAAACTAACGGAACGGCTGAAACTGACGGAACGGCCGAAACCGATGGCGCCGGCAAAACTGTGGGTTGTGATGCGATGCGGATGGGGGAGGACCGGATGGCTCCGGGATTTGATACCACCGAGATGGGAGCTTTTGGAATATCTGGAAGCGGGGAGGCCTTAAGAATAGCGCCGGACACGACCTTCACCCCCTTGCTCTCCGAAGAGAGGGTCTGAGCTTTGGAGTGGCTCATGGTCGACTTCAAATCCTTGAGGGCTGCCAATGCATCGTAGGGGCGATCGTCGCGGGCGAATGCGAACATTTTCTCGACCCAAAGGGTCAAGGACACGGGCAATTCCGGGCGCAGGGTTTTTAATGGCGGGAAGCGGTGTTGCAGGTGCGCGGCTACCACCTCGGGCACGGTGGCGCCAGTGAACGGCCTCTCGAGTGTGAGGGCTTGATAAAAAACACAGCCCATGGAGTAAAAGTCGGTGCGCCAATCGAGCGGGTCGCGGCTGAGTTGCTCGGGAGACATCGTGTAAATCGAGCCGACGACCGAGCCGGAATGGTCTATCGTCTGAAGGGAGGGTTCCGCCATGGCGCGGGATTGCCCGAAATCAAGCAACTTGACGCGGTAGCCGCCAACAGGCTGGGGCTCGAGCATGATGTTGCCGGGTTTGATGTCGCGGTGGACCACATTTTTTTCGTGAGCGGAGCCGAGGCCGAGGAGGCATTGTGTGGCAAACTCGCGGAAGGCTTCTTCCGACATGGGCTGGGCTAATTCCTCGAGCGTTTGCCCCTGCACAAACTCCATGACGAAAAAAATCGACTCTCCCTCCTCGATGATGTCGTGGAGCATGACGATATTCGGGTGGTGGAAACTCGCCATCACCTTAGCCTCACGGGAGACGGTTTCGTCACCGGAGCTTGTTTTTTTCACCGCGACCCAGCGGCCGAGGATCGTGTCAAAGGCGAGATAAACCACACCCGCTCCGCCCGCTCCCAGCGCGCGGTCCAGGGCGTAGCGTCCATTCCCGATAAAAACTCTTTCTGACTCGTTGCTCATGGGTTCAGGCGGTGGGAATGCGGGCTCGGGATTCGCTGCGGAAAAGCAAGGCTGATCAGCCTTTGGCTTTTTTGCCTTTGGCGGGCTTTTTCGCCTCTGGTGCCTCGGCGGCGGGCTCGGGAGCGACTTCCTCTGTGGTTGGCTCGGGAGTGGGTTCCTCAGCTGGAGACTGTGGAGGGGCCTCAAAGCTATCCGGGGAGAGCATGGAGTCGATCATGGCTTGGGGATCGAGAGCACCGGAACCGGCTTCGGCAGTGGGTTCGGATTTTTGGACTTCGGGAATCAGGGGCTCAAAAACTCGCGGGGCTGGGGCGGGGCGGGCAGGGAGCGAGGAGTTATCCCACTCGGGAACACGGGAGAGCGTTTTTTCGACGATATCAAAAATCTCCTCCATCGCGCGGTCGGCGTCGGTTTGTTTGATAATGAAAGGCTCGCGTTCCCCGGTTCCTGGATACTCGGCCCAGCCTTGGATGCCGCCGTCGCGGGTGCCGCCGGTGCTGCGGGTGTTGAGGATCATCGTGGGTTTTTCCACGCCTTCGGCCGGGGTGAGCGAGACATGGAGCGAACTGGAGTGATCCATCAGATTGGCTACACGGCGGGTGGACCACTTCCCGCCTCCGATGGGTGGGAGTGAGAGGGCGTCTTTGACGAATTCCTCGGAGCGGTTGACGAATCCAAATGGGGTGAGCTTCATGAAAACAGCTGTATCAAGTCGCGGATACAGCGGGTCTGTCAAGTATCCAGATGGAGTGGTGAGTGGAAAACTCGAGTTTTTCACAGATAGGAAAAAATTGCCTATTTGATTGAAACGATCCGAGAATCTTGTAGGTTCACGCCGAATTGCACTGATTTCCCAAGAACAACTCGATGGCGCTTGACCGTATACTCGTTGTGGATGACACCCCGATCATCCGAAAATCCTTAGAGGAACGCCTCCGCGGCAAGCGCCTCTCCGTGTCCACGGCTGGATCGATCGCGGAAGCTGAGAAAAGGTTGGCAGCCAACAGCTTCGATTTGATTTTTCTAGATATGGAACTCCCCGACGGGGACGGCCGTGTTTTTATCGAGCGGATGTCGCACAGCGAGGCCAAGCCGATCGTGGTGATGATCACGGCGAATGGGAGTGTCGAGACGGTGGTGGAGTGCATGCGCTCGGGGGCTTTTGACTATGTGACGAAGCCATTTTCCATGACCCAGATCGATCTGGTGATGAAAAAGGCATCGGAGTTTCAGCGCGCGGTGAAGGTGACGGATTTCCTGAATCGGGACAGCATCTCGCGGCGGGAAATCATCGGGAAAAGCCCGGTGGTCGTTCGCTTGAAAGAGCTCATCCAAAGGGTCGGCCGCACGAATGCCACGGTGATGATCAGTGGCGAAAATGGCACCGGCAAGGAGTTGGTCGCGAATGAAATTTTCCTCAATAGCCAGCGACTGAATAAGCCCTTCATCAAGGTCAACTGCGCGGCGATTTCCGAGACTTTGATCGAAAGCGAGTTTTTCGGTCACGAGAAGGGATCCTTTACTGGAGCCACCGACCAGCGCGATGGGCGTTTTGAATTAGCCGATGGCGGCACGATCCTGCTGGATGAGATCAGCGAAATCTCGCTCGGGCTGCAGGCCAAGTTGCTGCGTGTTTTGCAAGAGCGGGAATTCGAGCGGGTGGGGGGAAACAAAACCATCAAGGTCGATGTTCGCGTTCTCGCCACGACGAACCGGGATTTGTTTAAGGCGGTGCAGAAGGGGGATTTTCGCGAGGATCTTTACTACCGACTCAATGTCTTTCCCATTCAAGTGCCGCCCCTCCGTGATCGGACCGGGGATGTCGAGTTACTCGCCACGCATTTTCTTGAACGCTTCTCGCGGGAGCATGGAATCAAGACGGCTGGATTTTCACCCGATGGCATGGCGGGGTTGGTCGCCCATAATTGGCCCGGCAATGTGCGTGAACTCCAAAATGTCGTGGAGCGCGCGGCGATTTTGACGGAGGAGGGCACGCCCATCACGGCAGACTTGATGGGTTTGGCCTCGCCGATCTCTGCGAGCGCGCCGACTGCTGGATCTGGGCAGGCCACCAACGGATCCGCTGCGAACTCGAATGGGATCGCCGCGTCAGGGGATGTGGTGCCTCTCCATGAGATGGAAAAGCGGGCCATTATCCAAGCGCTTCAACAAACCAATGGCAATCGCACTCAAGCCGCCGAGATGCTGCAGATCAGCATTCGCACCCTCCGCAACAAGCTCGCGGAATACCGGGAGTCCGGGGTGGAGTTGGAGACGCTCACCTAAGGTCTATCCCTCCGCTCGGGGATGCTTCTTGCCAGAGGCAGGGTGAGTTTGGATTCTGATTTGATGAACTCAGAGAACCCGGCATATCCAATCTCGAAATGAAGCATGGGTGACTTGGGTTTTCATGTTTCTGCTTTAACCGGACCAAGTGTAAAAACGGTTCTATAAATCCAAGAGGATTTGGGCGGCTCTCGGGCTTTTGATATTGCTTATCTGGGCGGTGCAGCGACCTGTTCTTTCCGAGTTCGTGGCCTTCACAACCGAAGTCCTCTGCGCTCGGCGCGGGGTGGAATTTCATGCGGACTCGGTGAAGGCCGGGTTGTTCGAGCCCATCGTGATTCGCGGGGCGGTGCTGAGTGTGCGGACGAAGAAAAACCCCTCTCAAAGCACCGTCGAAGTCGAAACGATCAAGCTCGATTGGCAAAATCCGCTCACTTGGTTTTCCGAACGCGGGCGATGGGTTCATGGCATCGAGATCAGCCAACCGGTTGTGTTCATTGATTTTCGCCGGGAGGAAAACGGCCGAGTTTCTGACTATGCCATGAGGCCGCTCGAACTCCTCGCGGCGTTCACAGCGATGGGGGGTGCTTGGCCTCAAAAAATCACTATGGAAAATGCCGCTATCGAGTTGATGAGCGATTCGACCCGGTTGGTGCTGGATGGGGCGCGACTCTCTCTTGGAGAGAGCGAGACGGGATTTTTTTCACTCGATTCGCTGACCATTCAAAGCAATCGGTTCGAGCGGGTTTTTGGACCGCTCTCTGCTCAGGCGGCGTGGGATGGAACGAGGATTTCGGTGGCAGGGCTGGAGATTTTGCCGGGCGAGCTAATGAATGAAGTCTCTTGTGAACTGCCGATCGGGGCGGAGCCTTCGCTGTCCTTCAATGGTCGATTTTTTGGCGGCACGATTCGTGGAGATTGGTTTTTCCAGCGAGGAGAGGGCGGGCCATTTTGGGATTTCGCGGCGATTTGCTCGCATGTGAATCTGGAGGAGATTCCGAGCCTCTTAGGCCTGGGAGACAAGATGCATGGGATTCTCTCCGAGGGCCGTTTCACTTATCGCGGCGAGCCGAATCGCCCGGCTGATGCCGAAGCGTCGCTCCGCGTGCTTGCCAAAGATTTTCGCTGGAATGACCGAGGTTGGGAGTCGCTGGAGGTCGGCGCGAGCCTCATTCACCGCCGCTTATTCGTTTCCAATTTCGACCTTCGGCAAAAGGAGAACAAAGCCTCACTGAACGGGGAAATTTCCCTCGCCGAGGGATGGGCGAAAATCACTAAGGCTCCGTTCCTGCTGAATCTCCGGGCCAACATCAAGGAACTCGGATCGATGGCCATCCTTACCGGTCCGGGCATCGAGGAAATCAACGGCGAACTCGAGGCCAACGGATCCCTGAGCGGACGGTTGGGGAGTCTGGATGGTTTCGTCGGGATCAAAGCCAAGGGCATCGAATTTCGTGGAGCCACGGTGGACCAAGCCACGCTAGAAATTCTCTTTCGCAAAAAAACAGCCGAGATCGTGAAGTGCGAGATGACTTCGCGGGATGACAAGCTGCATGCCACGGGAAGTATCGGCATTTCCTCTCCTCATCCCTACAGCGCCTCGCTTGATGCCTCACTGAGCGACCTCGCTACCTGGTTGCGTCCATTTCCAAAGCTCGGCGGTGGAGTGGTCTCGAGCGGTGCCTTGAAAGTCGTTTGGAAAGGCGAGGGGAGCACGAAAGGGCAATCTGGTGAGTTCCAGACGAGCCTCTCGAAATTTGTAACCACCTACACTCCGGTCGGACTAACGGGGCAATTTGCCGGGACCTACTCGCCGGAAAATATCCATTTCTCCAAGGCGCTTCTTGAGAATGGCAACCTCCGGATGCAATCCCGGATTACACTCTCCTCGTTAGGCTTGAATTTTGAAGACCTCCAACTGAACGCGAACGAAAAAACTCTCCTTCACGGAAAGGCATTCCTGCCCCTGAACCCCTTCACGATTTCCGCGCAGACCGATTGGAAATCTGCGATACTTGCAAGCCATGCGACCTATTTGGAAGCCACCACGCCCGGCGAGTTGGCAGTCGAGGACTTGGTGAAACTGGCCGGTCAGAATTGGCCGATTCGCGGTTTCCTGAAAATGCAACTCGAAGCCTACGGCCCCGCCGAGGAAATCACGGGCAAGCTCTCGCTCGATGCCCGCGAAGTCTTCTTCGGAAAATATCCCGCAACGAATTCCTCCAATCTGCGCGTCACCGTGAATACCTCGGCGGGTCGAGCAACATTGGAAGGGGAGGTTTTGAATCCGAGCATGAATCCGCTTCGCCTCACGGCATCATTTCCATTGGCACTCCAAAAAAGCAGCGAGGGGAGTATGCAGTGGATTCCCAGGGATGCTTCCATTCAGGCGTTACTGGATTTTCCTCGCGCGGATTTGGCGTTGCTCCGCCCATTTCTCTCCAACCTGCAAGACCTCTCGGGCGAACTCTCCGGAAGATTAAATATCACCGGTTCGCTCAATGATCCGAAGGCGGATGGCTCGATGGAAATCCGCAATGCCTCGTTTCATCTTGGATCCCTGGGTGCGTCTGCTGAATTCGTCACCGGACAACTTCAAATCGAGAATTCCTCACTCCAAATTAAAAGCCTCGCTGGTGAAATCGAGCCCGGTCGTTTCGAGCTTTCCGGCGTCTGTCATTTTCCAGCGCCATGGAAGCCCAATTGGAATCTGACTCTGCGCGGCGAAAGAATCCCTGTCCTCGTGGACAGTCTTTCGACACTCCTTCTCGAAGGGGAGTTGCAGGCGAGTGGCAGGGACGAATCGGGCAGCATCAGCGGAAAAATGTCGCTTTATAGATTCCGTGGTTCGCCGCCAGATCGAGGTGCTTCCGCTATTTTCTGCGACGGGCTCACCAAGCCTGGGCTTGGAGTCCCAAGCAGCAAACATCCAAAACCTCGCGCCTTATCCGAATTGGTCGATCCAACTCAAAATCAGAGGCGAAGATCCGATCCGGCTAACGAGCCAAAATCTCACCAGCTCGATTTTTCCAGACTTGGCCATTTTGGGAACAGTGGAGCGTCCCATTCCCGTGGGAACAATTTCCGTGGTGGGTTTGGAGTTAAAAACTCCCGGGGGACCTCTTTTCAGCGAGCGTTCGGAAATTTGTTTTTTTTCCGACCAGCCATGGCAACCGTTTGTTTACGCACGAGCCACGGGATTTTTTGCAGGATCCATTGTGGAGGCAACGGCCTTTGGCCCACTCTCGGAGGGGAAATGGCGCCTCCGCTCGATGGATTCAGATCCGCTGTTGCCTCAGACCGTCACGATGCTCCTGCGAGGGGACACCCCGGCACTTTTGATGCCTGCTGGTTTGTTGGGTCCTTCCGAGTTTTTCCTGTTAGCTAAAAATCAAACATCCTCCCCACAACCCGTGGCGCTGCGCATCGAAGACCAAACACTCGTCGGCGGCGGAATGAGATTTCAGGACAGCATGGATTTCAGTCTTCGCGGGGCGCTTTTGCCGACAGGCAGCTTCGAGCAGGGATTTCAGTGGCGCTGGATTCCTGCATTTTGAGAGCCGTCGAATTTGATTTGGAGCGCAAGGCGGCGGGCTGATAAGGGCTAGTTGTGTTCAAAAAACTGCTCAATTATTTCGGTGCGCTCCGCGAGAAGCTTTTGAATTTGCAGGACGCTCCGCATGCCTTGGCGGGCGGGGTGGCGATTGGGATGTTCATTGGTTTCACGCCGCTCTTCGGGTTGAAAACTCTCCTCTGCCTGGGTCTCGCATTCGTCCTGCGATGCAATCCGATCGCCGCAGTGATTTCGGTGTCCTTGCACGATGTGGTGACGCCCTTTTGGCCAGTGATTCTGGAGGCGGAATACAAAATCGGCTGGGAGTTTCTTCACTGGCTTCATGAGTCGCCTCCGGAGGTTCAGTCGATGCATTTTCACATTCAAGATGTGATGAAATGGACGACTTTCTTTACGATCGGATTGCCACTCCTCGTGGGGGCGATGTTTCTTTCCATCCCCGCAGCGTTTATTGCCTATTTTCTGACTCTGCCTATTTTCCGCCGCCGCGAGCAGCGACGGCAGACTTGAGGTTCAATCAATCCCACAAGCGGTCCAAACCTCGCTTCACGCAGGAGAAGAGATGGTCGATTTCCTCGCGGGTGATGATGAGTGGTGGAGCCATGGCGATCAGCGTGCGAATGCCTCGAACAATCGATCCTTCTTCGCGAATCAGCCCTGAAGCACGAACGCCAATCGTAGGTTCCGAAGCCAATCCGGCACGGCCCGAGCGAGGAATGACTTCCAGTGCGCCAATCAAGGCGTAGCCGCGGACTTCGCTGACCGCGGGATGGGCTGCAAATTCGTGGAGTTTTTGTTGGAAATAGGGGCCGGTGTCATCGCGCACGCGCTCGACGAGACCAAGGGATTCGATGGTTTCCAAATTGGCCAAAGCAGCTGCGGCGCTGGAGGGATGGGCTGAATAGGTGTAGCCGTGGGCGAAATACCCGGCTGAGAAAATCGTCTCGGAAATTTCGTCGCTCACCATCGTTGCGCCAAGAGGCAGGTAGCCGCTGGTGATTCCCTTGGCCAGAGTGATGATGTCGGGATCGAGATTCCAGAGATTGCTCGCGAACCAATGTCCCAAGCGACCGAAGGCCGTGATGACTTCGTCCGCCACGAACAGGATATTATTTTTGCGGAGCAGGTCTCTCAACTCCGCCAAATATCCCGGGGGTGGGGGAATGACTCCGCCGGCTCCCTGGATAGGCTCAACAAACATCGCTGCGATGGTATTGGCGCCCTCGCGCTGGATCGTTTTGGCTGTTTCCTCGAGGCACCACTTGCCATAAGCCTCAGGGTCGAGTGGCGATTGAACGGCGTAGGGATGCGGCCCGGGGACATGGATAAAACCAGGCAGCGGCAAGTCGAAGGGTTCGTAGCAGATGGGCAGGCCGGTCATGCTCGAGGCGGCGAGGGTCACGCCGTGGTAGGAAAAGGAGCGGGAGAGAATCTTGTATTTCCCAGACTGGCCGCGTGAGTGGTGATAGGAGCGGATGATTTTCAATGCGCTCTCGTTGGCCTCCGATCCGGAATTCGAAAAGATCGTGCGGTTCAGGCGGGCGGGGGATTTTTTTGCAAGAAACTCGGCGACGCGCACTGGAGGCTCTGTCGTCGTGTTGAAAAACGACGGGTAGTAGGGGAGTTGACGCATTTGCCGGTGCACGGCTTCGACAATCGCGGCGCAGTTGTAGCCGACATTCACGCACCACAGACCGGCCAAACCATCCAGGAGGCGGCGGTCGTCCTGATCGATCAGAAAACATCCATCCCCGGACTTGATGAGTTGCGTCCCGGACTTGTGCATGTCGGAGTGATGCGTGAAGGGATGGAGGTGGAATTGACGATCCAGTTCACGCAGTTCTGAAGTGGAAGGGTCGTGATTCATGAGAAAATTTATAACACTATTGGGCCCGTTGCGCCATCTTGGAGACAATTCGGATTCGACTTGAGCTGGGGTGGGTGGCACTTTCTTTGGATGAAGTTTGTCGACCAAATCCGCGTTCATGCCAAAGCCGGCGATGGCGGCAACGGGTGCTGTAGTTTTCGCAGGGAAAAATTCATCCCGCATGGGGGACCGGATGGTGGGGATGGCGGACGGGGCGGGGATATCCTTCTCGTTGCAGATCATGATACCGCCAGCTTGGTCGCTCTGTTTTTTGAACCCCTGATCCGCTCCAAGCGCGGGGCCCATGGCAAGGGAAAGGATAAACTCGGCCGGAGCGCCGAACACACGATCGTGAAAGTCCCGATCGGCACAGTGATTTATCGGGCTGGTCAAGACCAGCGGGACGAGGTCGAGGAGGAACCCATCGCGGACCTCTCCGAGTCGGGCCAGAGTTTTTTGCTTTGCACAGGGGGTGACGGCGGCAAAGGGAATACCCATTTCAAATCCTCCACAAACCGAGTGCCTCGGCAGCACACCAAAGGATATCCGGGCGAGGAGGGATGGTTCCTCATGGAGCTTCGCACGATTGCCGATGTGGGGCTCGTAGGCTACCCAAACGCTGGCAAATCCACACTCTTACGGGCGATTTCCGCCGCGAAGCCGAAAACAGCGGCTTATCCCTTTACGACATTGCATCCTCTTGTGGGAGTGATTGATCTGCCGGAATATAACCGCGCCACCATGGCCGACATCCCAGGCTTGATCGAGGGCGCCCATGAAAACCGTGGTCTTGGCCACGAATTCCTACGGCATATCGTTCGTTGCAAAACGCTTTTCTATGTTTTGGATATGGCGGGAAGCGAGGAGCGGCACCCCATTGATGACTATCAAAATCTCCGCAAGGAATTGAGGCTCTACGACCCGACCTTGGTGGCAAAGCCCTCGTGCATCATCGCTAATAAGATGGATATGCCTACGGCAGCCGAAAATCTGAAAGCCTTCAAAACCCGCTTTCCCAAGCTCCATGTCATCCCAGTGTGCGCTGAACTCAGTGAGGGCATCGACGATATCAAACAATACATTGATAAACAGGTTTTAAAATAGGGTTTCTACACTTTGTAGAAACGCTGAAATTTTCGGGAAATCGCAGGAGTTTATCGAGCTCATCTCCAATTTAGCTCGGTAGTCGATACTCTTTCCATTAGCCGCTTGCTTTTGGACTTCTGATTGTAGCGCAGGCGTCTCGCCTGTGTGGGTAGGTCTTTCGATTGCAGGCAAGACATCCGCACTACAATAAAACCTCCGAAAGTCGATTTTCCGAGAGAGTTTGGTATCAAGCGTCGTTTTCAAAGTTTGATTTCAATATTTCTGGGCCTCCTCCGAAAAACCACCCAGACGCCAACTGCCGGCGGCAAGCTGCATTTTAATTATCGAGCACTGGTTCGCTCCCTTGTGAACAACTCCTCGGCCTGTCTCCGAAAGTCCCTGAGATTTTCAAGAGGGCTCATTTATCCCAAACTTGTTCACATGGCCTCAATTGAGTGTCTCGTTTATGGATAAATATAACTTCCGATAATGCATGTAGAGGGTAATATAAATATAGGCAAATGATTCTGGGATCAATTCCCGCTTAAAAAAATTCCGCAGATGGTTTTACTTGCGCTTCGATGAATCCTTCTGCCGCAAGAAGGCAGCGGCTAGATCGGCGGCGCTTCGGATGGAGTCATCCTCAATAACCGGGTCTTCAAAGCCTCGAGCGCCATATTTTGCCTTATCGGTCTGCTCCGCGAGCTTTTTGGTGATCCCACGAATCCGCTGGCCAAGAGTTGAAGCCAGTCCGATTAAAAGAATAACGGCAGGCAAATTGTGGGTATTCAGGTATTCCTCCAGCTTTTCCCGCGAAATGGACCAGTATTGAGATGGCTCAGAAGCCACAACCGAGCAAATGGCGGTGCTTGGATCAAAAATATCAACCTCCCCAATCCAATCGCCAGGGAAAATCGGTCCAAGAACATCGTGGGAACCATCGTATTCTCTGCGGGCTTCAAATCGTCCACTGATGACGCAAAAGAGTTTCCCGTGTGGTTTGCCCTGTTTAATGAGAACGCCACCTGCGGGAAGCAAGTCAAACGCCCCGTATGAAGCCAAGATGGCACGATCTTCGTCAGGAAGGTTGGCAATGATGCCGGCGGCAGGAAGTGAATTATCCATGAATATCAATTAAAAGAACCTGCATTATGGGAAATTGGACCCTGACTGCAGGCTGAGAGTTTTTCTAATACCATGTATGGGGTGCTTTCATCAATAGTTGAATTGGGCAGTAGGGTGCTTTGTGAGTTCAATCTTGGCCGTCTTTCCAGCACGGGTTCATCCCCCACCCTAATAAAAAAGTCCGAGCGGCCCCGCCACATCGGAGCCGCCCGGTTTCTCACAACCGCTCTTTGATTTCAAAGAGACGGATTAATTTTACTTAAAATACGAGCCCGGTTAGGAAGCCGAGCACGGCGGCGTTTGCGACTTCCTCGGTGCCGTTCGGGCGCGAAAAGTATTGGAAGAAGAAGGGCTGCACATACGACCAGCCGTTCAGTTGGAAACGGTAGCCACCTTCGAGCACGGCGGTGTAGGAGCGCGAGGGGTTATAAACATCGCCCTGATACGCTCCGTAGCCGAGAGAGATCATGGTGATATCCGTGTTGCGGCCGGGAATGAGGCCCGTGTAAACTAGCCCCGTCTGGAAGTAGAACGGGTAGAGTTAGTTGTTTGAGCGGGCATAGCAAGGGCAAGTAACGGGGTGTTCATGGTGATAACGTAGTGACTTTTTGTAGGGGGTCCAATGATAAAAATGATTTCTTATTGTTAAGATTAGGCAACAGACGGGCATTTGGCTTTTTCCCAAAAGAACCAGCCCCATCCGAAACTTAATCGAATGGGGCTGATTGTATAGGATTCCGAAAAACGGATTCGGATTATCGAGCCGGTTTTAGAAGTAGAACCTAACCGCTCCGAACAAGGTCATTTGATTGAAGGAGCCTTTGTTCGCAAGGTCCATGTGGGAATACTCAAGCCCGCCCATGAGCTTCAGCTTGTCCTTGTAGATGTAGTAGTTCACACCACCGTAAAGGGCGTGGTAGTTGTTACCCTTGGATGTTGGAAGATCACTTGCGCGGCGCTCATAGCGGCTCTGCAGGCTCACTCCATTATCATCGTTGCTGACAAGGTATTGATATCTTGCAACAAGCTCAATTTGCTCGGTCAACTTGTATGACGGAAGCAGGATCACGCCGAAGAGGTCCGCTTGGCTATCCTCACCGATTGCCATGACAAGGTCAGAATCGAAGCTGAGCTTCTTGTCCAAGAACTTGCCAGAGTAGCTCAATGCCGATGTGTAAGCATAGGGCTTAGTCGCATTTGTTGGCGCATCCGTGTTACCAACGAGGAATGAGTTGTCGTAGCGGAGTTTGTGGTTCTTGTTGAACTCATACCCGATGCCGGAATAGATCACCGATCCCCCGTCGAAGGTTGGATACGCCCAGTCGTCATCCCGTGTCGCTGTGTAAACGCCAGCACCATAGGTGAATTTTCCATCCTTGGTGAACCCGTCGGAGATTTTGCCATTGGCGATCACGCCACCGAGTTTATTCGGAATTGCTGTGTTGATAAAATCCGAGCGCTCGATCGTGATGATTTCTTTCGACGATGTGCGCCACTCATTTGTGATTGGCACTTTCGTTAAGCCGACTTCCACATTGAACTCATCGAGTGGTTTCCATTTCAACCCGAAGCCTTCGTAGTCTTGCACGAAGCGGTTAGTTGATGTGTAGGGGGCCTCGAAGTTCAAGTTTAAATCGATGTAGGCTTCAAACGACTTCAAGAATTTCACTTTGCCGCCGATGCGCTGGCGGCGGTTCTGCCATCCTGGACCAGCATCACCTTTGTTTGAGTTCACGTGCCAGATCTGGCCTTGGTAACGACCGGTTAAGGCGACCTCTTGAATCCATGGGTTTTTCTTGTCTTTGTAAAGAACGGGCAGCGACCACAAGGTATCGAATGCCTTGTTCAATGAAAAACCATCATCTTCAACGATGACTGTTTCATTTGCCTCGACGACCTCCTTAACTGGAGAACCCGGGCCCGAGTTTTGCGCTACGGCATGGCCGGTAGTCAGTCCGACAATGCAAAGCGCGGTTGCAGTTTTAATGTTGTTGAGCAGGATTTGTTTTTTCATGCGGCGGCAGTGATAGGCATTCAAAAAAAGACTTCCACAATTTGATTGTTACAATTCCGTAACCAACCCGCAAAACGAGGCGGGAAGCGGATTCGAGGATCAATTATAGGAACTCTTGAAAGCAATTTTGACCCGCTCGGTAATCGCGTGATGCGCGTTGCCTCAATCAAAAAAGACACCGTAGCGGAGGTTTATTCACAAACGCCCGGAGGGCGAGGTAGCGGCAGTCCGAGCCCCGAGGGAAAGAGCTCGGGCGCTGGCGCCAAGTCAGAGCTACCGGTTTGTGAGCAAACCGGGCGCGCAGTTTTCTTTCTATGTCCTCGCGCTACGTGAAGGGATCGAGTTTGGCGAGTTTCTTTTCTAGACGAGCGATTTGTCCGGGATCGCCATCCTTGCACGCTTTGAGCCGCTCAAACGGTGTCATTGGCTCGTCGTAAGCACGCCGCCTGCGGCTGCCGCGAACCTCCACCCGGATCAATTTCATGACCGGGCAGAAGAAGTTTCGGAACCAGCCCCTTTCGTTCGCGTAAAGCTCGTTGAGCGCCTTGGCAACCTCCGCTCCTTCGAGCCGCCCGTAGCCGATGAGCTCGTGCGCACATGGGTGCGGTTTTTCTGCTCCACCCGGGCGTTGTCGTTCTTGCGATAGGCCCGCGAGCGCGTGAAGGCCACTGGCTTCTCCCGCTTTTGAAAGTAATCGACCAGATGCCAATTCAAAAACTCGCCTCCGTTATCAGTGTCGAATCCCAGGATGGCGAACGGCAGGCTCGCCTCAATGTCGGCGATCTGTTGACGCACCGCTTCCTGGCCCCGGTTGGACACCGCCCGTGTTTCCGTCCATTGCGTGTGGACATCGCTCGCCGTCACGCTCCAGCAATGCTCCCCGCTCAAGCTCCCTCCGCAGTGGGCGACGGTGTCAGCCTCCAGAAAACCAGGTCCCGCCGCATCCCAATGCTCGGTGCGCACCGGAATCTGCGAACGCAGCAGGCTGCCGGGACGCGTGGCGCTTCGACACTTTCCATACCGGAACCGGCTCGATGCCAGCAATCGGTCGATCGTGGCCGCGCTGACCTTCAGCACCCGCTTGCGCAAAGCCAATTCCAGCTTCTCGTGACGCCGCTCGTAATACGGCAACCAAAGCCTCACCGTCGGCTTCATGCGCTTTCCGCAGGGTTGATCGGCAGCCAGCCAGATGACCTGCAACACTTTCTTTTCCATCTTTCCGTATCGGGGCTTCGAACCTCCTCGCCGCTTGCCTTCCTCCCCGGCGATCGGCCTGCTGCCCGCCAACACCTTCATCGCATATTTGCGCTCGTAACCGCACAATGAACATATCTCGTCCAGCAATCGTCCGCGCCCTTCTTTCCCGCGGTTGCCGTATTTTTCCCGCGCTCTTTCCAACACCTCTCGACGACTTTTCGAACTCATTTTTGAAGACATCCACCCACGGTGTCTTTTTCATTGAGGCATCACCTCTCTCTGCCCACTTATTCACAGACACCGCCGGTGTCTTTTCATTCGACTCAATGCGTGATGTTACAAGTTCGTAACACTCGCATTTCCGCCTAGTCGCATTCAAAATCTCCTGACTACTTTCCCAGCCCTTATGAGAAAACAAATCCTACTCCTATCCACATTGACCCTTCTCGCCGCCTCCGCGCGTGCTGAGAAACTTCAGGTGGATCCTGCCATCACAGCATATGCCCCCGTCAGCGGCGTGAGCGGAAACCTCAACTCGATCGGCTCTGACACGCTGAACAACCTCATGACCCTTTGGGCCGAGGGTTTCAAAAAAACCTACCCGAATGTGAACATCCAAGTCGAAGGCAAGGGCTCGTCCACCGCGCCTCCGGCTTTGATCGAAGGCACCGCCCAACTCGGGCCGATGAGCCGCCCGATGAAGAGTTCCGAGATCGACCAGTTTGAGAAAAAATTCGGCTACAAGCCTACGGAAGTTCCCGTGGCCGTCGACGCGCTCGCGGTTTTTGTAAACAAGGACAACCCGATCAAAGGTCTCACCATGGCCCAAGTGGATGGCATTTTCTCCAGCTCCCGCAAGAGTGGTTCCGAGAACATCTCGACCTGGGGCCAAGTCGGCCTTAAAGGCGACTGGGCCGCCAAAACCATCTCGATTTTTGGCCGCAACAGCGCTTCGGGCACCTACGGATTCTTCAAAGACGAAGCACTCCAGAAAGGCGACTTCAAACCGACCGTCAAAGAGCAACCCGGCTCGTCCGCCGTGGTTCAAGGCATCGCCACCGATCTCGGCGCCATCGGCTACTCGGGCATCGGCTACAAAACCTCGGATGTCCACACCGTCGCCCTTGGCGAAAAGTCTGACGATTTGGTCGAACCCAGCTACGAGAATTGCGTGAACGGCGAATACCCGCTCGCCCGCTTCCTCTATGTCTATCTGAACAAAAAGCCCGGCACCGCGCTTGATCCGCTCACCAGCGAGTTCCTCAAATTCGTTCTTTCGAAAGAAGGCCAAGAGGTCGTGGTGAAGGACGGCTACTTCCCACTGCCAAAACAAGCGGTTAAGGAAACTCTCGAAAACCTCTCGAAGTAAAAATCACACATCCGTCGCCGGGAACCCCCACCCGGCGGCAAAACCCAAAAACGCGGCTCCGGCCGCGTTTTTTATTTAAGAAGACGAGGTCATTGTCTGACTTTTGATGACTCCCGCAAGCAGCTCATGCCTTAACTGATCAACAGCAGACGCGGGGAATCTCCGGACTGGGTCAGCGGAGCGCGATGAACACACGGCGGGACGGGGCTGTCCGGGTAGTCGGTGGCAATGCGCCAGAGATTGAAAAGCCCGAAAGAAAACGGCTGCGCGCCAGATTTCGGGGCGTAGTGCAGGTCGTAGAAATGCTCGGCCAGATACTCGCGAAAGCCGGCCCCCTCCCCTCCACCAAAGGCCGCGAGCAGAGCCTCCCGAGTTTCAGGGAGATCGATTCGTTTACAGGAATCCTCGTGGCGCAGACCCTCGCTCGGCGGGCCATAGTAGGTGCAAAGATAGGTCGTCGCTTCGATAGGCGCGCTATCGGCGTGAAACGAAAAGACATCTGTCGCCACCACGCCGGGGTCCTCATCGCAAGGGTAGCCGTAGATGCAGTTCAGTGCCGGATCGAGGGCGCGATCGCGAAGGAGTTGCCAGTCGGCAAGCATCTGCTCGACGGCCAAGCGGCCTGCTGGGCTGAGCCGCAGCGCACGCAATCGCTCCGCGTCCAGAGCCATGATTGGCTCGCCATCGCCATCACCCAGCGCTACGGCTACCTCAGCATAGTCACCAGGGAGGGTGCGTTCCCAGCAAAGGGCATTGACGCCAGAGTGGAATGGCGTGCCCGCCAACTCGGCAAAGCTGTGCACACGCCGCACGCGTGGGTAGTCGGTTGGCAGAGTGAAGGGAGTCATAGGCAAAAGTCCGGAAATCCGATGAGTCAGAATGATGACTTTGGTTGCGATTTAGTGCAGCGCCATTTTGGTGGCTGTGGAGGAGTCCATGCGGCCGCTGGGGCTGATTCCTTGGGCGACTTGCCACTCCTTCAAAGCAGCAACAAATGCGGGGCTGGGCATTCCGTTGTGCGGACCGGCGTAGAATCCGCCAGCGGCGAGAATTTGCTGAATTTGACGCAGGGTTTCGACCTGGAAATTCGCCTCGGCTCGCGCGAACGGACCACCAGCAAAAAACCGCCCGATGGTGTTGTAATCGGGAGCAGGCGCCGGGCGATCCACACCGAGCTTGGCGAGGGTTTGATGGTTAAGTTCGCCGGTGACCTTCAGGTTTTGGGCGAGTTGGAACCGCCGAATTGCGGCGTTCGTCATGCTGCCTGAGGCCCCGTCAACCTTGCCTTTGTAATAACCCAGAGCTTGGAGTTTTTTTTGAACTAAGCGGATCGATTCGTCTGCACGGACATCAACCACAGGAAGAAAAACCATGGCGAGGACTGCCACAGCAAGGTGGTGAACACAACGAGGCCGGTTCCGCATGAAGCCGATTCTTCACGGCCTGCGTCGAAAATCAAGAGACCCATCTTGATCGGTATTGCCGAAGTGGGCGGCAGAGGCTAAAAATCCGACCTGATTTTAAAACCCATGCGCAAAAAAATTATCGCCGCCAACTGGAAGATGAACATGACCGTCGCCGAAACGGTCAGCTACCTCGAGAGCTTCCGCACCAATGTCGAAGCCGTGAACGGAGTCGAAATCGTGATTGCCCCGCCCTTCACCGCCATCGCCAAACTCTCCGAACTCCTCGGTGGCTCCCAAAAAATCAGCCTTGGCGCGCAGAATATGTATTTCGAAATGTCGGGCGCCTTCACCGGCGAAATCAGCCCCGCCATGCTGCGCGAGCTTTTCGTCCGCTTCGTGATCCTGGGCCACAGCGAACGCCGCCAGATTTTCGGCGAGACCGACGCGCTGATTAACAAAAAAATCCACACCGCCCTCGCCTGTGGTCTCAAGCCGATCGTCTGTGTCGGCGAGACCCTCGAAGAGCGCGATGCAGGTCGCGAAACTGAAATTCTCACCACCCAGCTCCGAGGCAGTCTAGCCGGCGTGCCTGCAGAAAAAATCTCCAGCATCGTCGTCGCCTATGAACCCGTCTGGGCCATCGGAACCGGCCGCAATGCCACCCCGGAGCAGGCCCAGGATGCCCACGCCCATGTCCGCAAAGTTCTCGCAGAAATCTCCGATGCGGAAACCGCGAATAAAGTCCGAATTCAATACGGCGGCAGCGTGAAACCCGCCAATGCAGCCGTCCTCCTCAGCCAACCTGACATCGATGGCGCCCTCGTCGGCGGCGCCAGCCTCGAAGCCCACGGCTTCTCCGAAATCGTCAAAGCCGCCGTCGGCAAGTAAATCCCCCCCCTTTCCGCGATCCAGCAAGTGATCCCGCCGACTCGCTCGAGCGGACGCAGTTTTTTTTGCGCCAAATTCCCTGACGGTAAAAACACTCGCAAGAAAAGCGAATAAAGCCTCACGCCTGAAGCGAGCGGTTTTTTCGTGGGAGAGAATTGGGGAAGTGGCTCCTGAGGTAGGACTCGAACCTACGACCAATCGGTTAACAGCCGACCGCTCTACCACTGAGCTACTCAG
>CALFPA010000085.1 GCA_937919825.1 uncultured Spartobacteria bacterium
GAGATATTACGCTCATCACGCTTTACCCGTTTCTATTTGGCTACATCATGCTCACATATTGGGCGAGAACCCACGGAGAGCGCTAAGTATTTTGAAAATCAAATATCGATATTGGGAATATCTTAAAAAATGAACTGCAATTCAGGGATAAAAGAAAAACAGCTTTCTGTTGTCATGCCGGCCTATAACGAGGCCGAAACAATTGGGGAGATTCTAAAGGTGGTTTTGGAACAACCCAGCGTGGCCGAGGTCATCGTGGTAGATGATTACTCTTGCGATGCGACTTTTGCAAAGCTCACCGAACTCGCCAACTCCGAGCCGAGGATCAAAGTTCATCGCCACACCGTGAATCTTGGCAAAGGGGCGGCTTTGCGCACGGGCATCCAAAATGCCACGGCACCCATCGTAATCATCCAGGATGCGGATTTGGAATACGACCCTCAGGAATATCCCAAGATGATGGGCCCCATTCTTCGCGATAAAGCGGATGCCGTTTTTGGGTCCCGGTTTATTGGGTCGGAGGAGCACCGCGTGCTTTACTTCTGGCACTCGGTGGGTAATCGGTTTCTCACTCTGCTCTCAAACATGTTCACCAACTTGAACCTCACCGACATGGAGACTTGCTACAAGGCCTTCCGGCGTGAGTTGATTCAATCTATCTCCCTTGAGGAAAACCGGTTTGGCTTTGAGCCCGAAGTTACCGCCAAATTGTCGCGCAGTGGTGCCCGAATTTACGAGGTGGCCATTTCCTACCATGGAAGAACTTACGCCCAAGGAAAAAAAATTGGTTGGAAGGACGGAGTCAGCGCTATTCGTTGCATTTTGAAATATGGGCTCTTGAAAAAATAACCCGCTCTCCGCGCCAACCTCGGTATTTCTCCTTCGCTCCTGCCGCTCCAATGCTCCCATCAAAAACCTCAAGCTCTATTGCTCCCCTATCTTGGTTTCCAGCGCGACTGGCAACGCTGCTCTTGATTATTGTGGCCTTGGCCTACTGCCTACAGGTTGCATCGCCGCTTCGAATCAATACGGATGCCTATAGACTTCTTTCGATGGCCGTCTCGGCTTCGGAGGGGAATGGCTATTTGGTGGATGGTCATCCCGATCAGTTCCCAAACGGCTACCCATTTTTGGTGAGGGCGATGCTTTCTGTAGGGATCGCAACTTCCTCAATTCTCATTGCCTTGAATCTGTTTTTCTATGCCGTCGGATTATTTGTGCTATGGGCCTGGGCGGCGAGTCTCCTCGAGCGATCTTTGGTGTTAATCGTGGTATTGTGGGTGGCTTCATCTTGGTTGATTATCAAACACGCAACGATTCCACTTTCTGATGCAGGGTATTTTGGAATTTCTCTGGCGGCTCTTTATTGCCTCTGGGTATTTTATAGAAGCCGATTGGCCGCTGCATGGCCATGGTTGCTGGCGGCGCTGGTTTTAATGTTTCTCGCGCTTCAATTCCGGTCTGTAGGAATCACCTTGCTACCCACCGCTGCGGTGACCATAGTTCTGCATTCAAGATTCCGCCCTGTTTGGGTGACTTTGGCCAAACACAAAGCTAAAATCGCTTGGAGCCTCGCAATGGTCGGAGGTATCGGAAGCATATGTCTCGTTTGGGTGCTCCAAACCGAATGGTTTGCTTCCCAGTTTCTTGCAAGGGGCAGTTATTTTCAATCCATGCTTGGCTACTTCGAGCGGCAGGGAGTATTTGGTTTTTTCGGTAGTAATCTCGGATTCCGGCTCCGGGAAATGGGCGAGATCGCTCTGAATTTTCCAGAAAACAAGGTAGCATTCTTGAGTCCGGCTTTTTACCTTGCTGGCTTAGCGGCCTGGGGCCTCGTGGGTTTGGGTTGCATCAGTCTCGTGAAGCGTGGCTTTTTGCCCTTGGTAGCCTACTTGTTTTTTTATCTCGGGCTGATGATGCTTTGGCCTTACTACGACACGCGGTTTTGGATTCCGTTGCTCCCTGTTTTTGCGCTTGCTGTGTGGGGTTGGCTTGCGGACTCGCTCAAAGAAAAGACGGTCCGGTATTGCGTGCTTGTCGTTCTGGGTTGCCACATTCTTCTAGGAATTGTGGCGCTGGCCTTTTCCACGCGCACAAGTCTGGCAGGGGATCGCGTGAGCGAATATTTTGGCGAGGCAACCACCAAAATGACTTATCGACAGGCTCTACAGAATGGATTGCCAGTCGAGGCCGAGCTTGTCCATCCCGGCAAAGTTCGGATTCTCCAAGTTTTCGAACCCATGGCCAAGGATTAATTGAGCTATATGAAGCGACGCTTACCATTTCGGACGATCTCTACCGGCAAGCCAAAGTATTTGCTTCTTTGTGCGGGCAAACATTTGGAAATCTCATTGAGCAGAGTTTAAGAAAAGTATTACTCGATTTGCCTTTGAGTCGTGATTCTTCCAGTCATTGGGTGCAAGATTTGCCCCGCCTTTCTGCATCGGCGGCAGCTGATTTGGAAAAGGCTATGAAAGCTCCGGATTTTCGGGCCGTGGAACCGGAAATGTGGAAATGATTTTGGATACGAATGCGGCCAGCTCCGCGATTCCGGAACATGATTGTTGGATCGCCGCGCTGGCGCAACAGCACCGCTTGCCGATCGTATCCCAAGACCGGGACTTTGATTCCGTGAAAGGGATTCAGAGGATCGGTTGGTGAATTTCTGAGCGCGGCAGGCGCTGGTGACGACTTCATGCACGCATGCGCTAAAATTGGCGCAATTTATTCTTGAAAAATAGACATATAATGTCTAAAATACATCAATGATTGCACGGGCAAGAATACAAAAATCTATCGTCGAGGGGCTCGCACGCCATCCTGCGGTAGCGCTTTTGGGGCCGCGCCAGTGTGGTAAGACGACTTTGGCTCGGCAAGTGGCTCTTGGAGCGGGGGCGAGATTCTTTGATCTGGAAAATCCAGATGATGCCGCTGCTCTTGAAAATCCTATGTTGGCGCTGGAGGGATTGAGGGGGGTGGTGGTCTTGGACGAGGTGCAGCGTAAGCCGGAACTTTTTCCGATTTTAAGAGTTTTGATGGATCGGGAGGGGGCTCCGGCGAAATTTCTACTGCTTGGCAGTGCCTCGCCATTTCTCGTGCGTGGTGTCACGGAGTCTTTGGCTGGCCGGGTGGCTTTTATTGATTTACAGGGTTTCTTGTTGGATGAGGTGGGAGCGGCCGATCTCTCCCGATTGTGGGCAAGAGGCGGCTTCCCGAGATCCTTTCTCGCAGAGGATGAAAATTCCAGCCATGGCTGGCGGCGCGATTTTATCCGGACTTTTATTGAGAAAGATTTTGCGACGCTGGGGCTCGGGGCGACACCTTCGAGCTTGGGCCGGCTCTGGCAGATGGCGGCGCACTATCATGGCCAGGCTCTGAACGCCTCGG
>CALFPA010000086.1 GCA_937919825.1 uncultured Spartobacteria bacterium
GATGGAGGAGATTTTAACCAAATGGAGTTGTTTGACTTATAACCGGACATTAGTGTTTGAAAGTTAAAAAAAAACATAGCATCTGCATTATTGGTGGTGGAGTTACAGGTATTGCAACTGCTCTTTATTTATTGAAGAAAGGCAATAGAAATATAAATGTATCAATAATAGAAAAAGAAAATCAAATCGGTGGACTATTGTGCGACCATCATAGTAATTCTGAATGGTTCTTCCATAACTGTCAATATTTATCAACTACCCAAGAGTGGGTAAAACTCCTGCCGCAAAATCTTTTATTTTGTTTTCCACATTATTATTATTCTTACACAGATTTGTGGAATCAAACTAGTGTGCTTAATGGATTTGCATTTCCAGTTTTCGATAATCAACTTAAATCACTAAAAATTAATGGTAACAATTCATACGAAAGTCTACATGAGCGTCTCGCAGCATATCCTGATGAAATAGCATTGGGTTTACATGAATGGGTTGCACATTTAGGATTGGACTCAAGAAAATTACATCATTCTTCTGCAGTGCCTCTTCAAATCGCAAGAGTGTATCCTCAAAAATACATGCATGATGTTGCAGTATATAAAGAAAAAAATCTAGTTGCAAATGAGTTATATGGAGTTCCAAGATCGCTTAGGAACGATTCATTCCCCCTTGCCAGTTTGCCTATTTGCGGATATAATAGGTTTTTTGAGCGAATCGAGTCTGATATTCTAAATCTTGGGGGAGTTTTCTTTAAAGGCGCTCAAGTAATTCCAAACAAATGCATTGATGATTGGAAAATGCCAACTGATTTAAGCATGCAAAATATTGATCACCTTATTTGGACAGCAAGTCCAACGGCGCTAATTCGCAAATGTGAAAATGAAAAACTAAATTCGCTTTACATGAGTATGCAGAATATTGTTTTTCAATGTTCGGCTAATATAAGTTATAAACCATTTTATATTCAGGTTTATTCAAAATCATCTTTTATAACACGAATTTTTTACTACGATAAAAAAATCACAGTTGAGTGCACTGCAAATTCAAGGCCTAGCTCAACAAAAGATGAGTGTCAACTAATATTGAATCGTTTTTTTAAAGATATCCAAATTGAATCTTCCGGAATTGCATACAATGAAAAAAGGTATTCAATTATTTCTTGTGAAGATTTCAGGTTGCTTAATTCTGTGACTAACAAATACAATTCTGACGAACAGGGAATTGTTATGTGTAGCCCTTGGGTTGAGTTTGGGCGTGATGCAAAAATTGACTATCTTTTAAAGTTAATTGATAAAAGAAATATTTAAAAAGTTATGAATGTTCAACTTAGCTACGCGTGCGTATCTGACAAGGCAAGCCTTCTCGAAGGCATGCAAAGTCTTAGCAAATCTTGTATGCGTATATGTTTAATTATCGATAACAATAAAAAACTCACAGGTATTTTAACGGACGGCGATATACGCAGGGCATTGCTCAATGGAGCATCGCTTAACTCTGGCTTGTTGCCCTATATTCAAAGAAGTTTTTTGGCTGTATCGAAAGATGTGTCTCGTAGCGAAGTTTTAGACTTGATGAAGGCTCGCTTTATTGAACAGGTTCCAGTGCTAAGTGAAAGTGGTGAGGTATTAGGAGTTCATTTGCTTCGCCAGATGCTGGGCGCTCATGATAAACCGAATGCTGCAGTCATTATGGCTGGCGGCAGAGGAGAAAGACTCAAACCCTTAACAGACACTATTCCCAAGCCAATGGTCCGAGTTGCAGGCAGGCCTATTTTGGAACGAATCATTTTGCACTTGGTGGGTTATGGGATACGAAAAATTTTTATTTCAGTCAACTACCTTGCCAGCATGATTGAAGATTATTTCGGCAATGGCCAAAATTATGGTTGTCATATTGAATATTTGCGCGAAGAGAGTCCATTGGGAACAGGCGGCCCACTTTCTCTTTTACCCCGAGGTATGAAAATGCCCACTTTGGTTCTCAATGGAGATTTGATTACTCAAGCGAATCTGGATGCCATGTTAAATTTGCATTCCATCGAGAAAAACATGATTACAGTAGGGACTCGGGAATTCACTCATCAAGTTCCCTTCGGTTGTCTTGAAGTGGAATATGGTGAAGTAAAAGCAATTGTTGAAAAGCCGATTATGAGTAGAACAATCAATGCGGGCATTTATGCATTTTCTCCAGATGTTCTTGATGCTATCCCGCCCCAATCGTCTTTTCCAATAACAGCACTTATCGAAAAATCAATTTTTGATGGGCATAGGGTTGGTGCTTTTCCAGTGGATGAGGATTGGATTGATGTTGGTAGGCCCGAAGAGCTTAGCAAGGCAAGAGGTAATTAGTTGTTTACTCGAAATCTTGATTTCGATATGAATCTCTCTACAAAAAAAATTCTTGTCACCGGTGCCGATGGATTTATTGGCAGCCATCTTGCGGAGTATCTTGCGGGCCTGGGCTGCGAGGTTCGAGCCTTTGTGTATTACAATTCTTTCAACTCCCGTGGTTGGTTGGATGGCCTTTCAAGGGGAGACCGCTCGAAAATGGATTTTTTTAGCGGGGATATTCGGGATCCGCACGGGGTGGAAACCGCCATGGCGGGCATCGATGTGGTCTTCCACTTGGCGGCGCTCATCGGCATCCCTTTCAGTTACCATTCTCCGGATGCGTATGTGGATACCAATATCAAAGGCACGCTCAACATTTTGCAAGCCGCCCGCAAGCTGGCCACTCCCCGGGTGTTGGTCACATCCACCTCCGAGGTCTATGGCACGGCCAAATATGTTCCCATTGATGAACAGCACCCGTATCAGGGGCAATCGCCCTACAGTGCCACCAAGATCGGGGCAGACCGCCTTGCGGAATCCTTCTTCCGTTCCTTCGACTTGCCAGTCACGATCGTTAGACCTTTCAACACCTACGGCCCTCGGCAATCCGCGCGCGCAGTGATCCCCACCATCATCACCCAGCTATTAAATGGAGAAACCGAGCTCCGGCTTGGCGATACATCGCCCACCCGCGATCTGGTTTATGTCGGCGATACCGTTCGCGCCTTTGCCGCGCTGGCTTCTGAAGACAAGGCGATCGGACAGGAGGTCAATATCGCCACCCAGTCTGAAATTTCCGTAGGGGACTTGGCGGCCTGTCTCATTCAACAGATCAACCCCGCAGCTCACATCCTGTCCGATGACCAGCGACTTCGCCCGCCGAATAGCGAAGTTTTTCGGCTTTGCGGCAGCAATCGCAGGATTCGTGAACTAACGGGTTGGGAACCCTCTTATGATTTGGACCGTGGCCTTGCGGAGACCATCGAATGGTTTCGCCAACCAACCAACCTCGCCCGCTACAAACACGACATTTACAACCTTTGAGCCAAGACCCCATCATTCCTCTGTGTGTGCCGTGTCTCTCCGGAAGAGAAACACGCTATGTGATCGAAGCCCTGGAAAGCAATTGGGTTTCCTATGTCGGCCCTCATGTCCA
>CALFPA010000087.1 GCA_937919825.1 uncultured Spartobacteria bacterium
TCGTGCTGTTTGCCGCAGCCGATGAAGCCCACATTGATCATGTTCGACGGGGCCTCAGCACCGCCGACCGCTTTGAGAATCGAGGGCGCGCCGAGCACGAGTCCCGCACCAGCGAGGGCACTTTTATGCAAGAAGCTTCGCCGGGTCATGCCAGCGGTATCCAAGGAGGTCAGATTTTCCATCGGCCAGTGAGTTCGAGTTTATTGTGTTTCGCTTGAAAAAGCATGAGGGCGATCAGGGCGATGTGGATCGCGAGCCAGGCCACACCGGAGTTCTCGTTGATGAGAATCAGGCCGACGGTGAGGCTGGTGTAGAGCAGGCCCATGGCGAAGAGGGTGAAGCGTGTCGCGAATCCGAACAGGAGAGCGATACCGAGCGCAATAAGGGCTGGACCGAGAATCTGGTCGTAGATTTTAAGCCCCCACTCGGGGATGAGCGGCTCGGCGAGGAATTTGTCATAAAGCGGCTTCGGCACGCCATGGTAGTTGGCAAAAGAATAAAATTTCTCACTGGTGGCGTCGGTGAGACCGTAGGAATTCACAGCGCCGTCGATCATGACCGGCGAGGTGGATGTGGATGTTCCAGCGTATTTTTCCAGCCCTGTAAGAATCGCCCTGACTGCGAGCCAGAGTCTGAGGACGAGAACACCGAGGGTGGCGCCGAGATCGAATATGTGTTGGGACTGGGATTCTTGACTCATGGAATTTGCGAGATCGGAGGATGGTTGAGGTTTGAACTACCGATTATTGAATATTACAATTCCAGAGTCGGTCTTGTAAAGTTTCGGAAATTTTTGGTATTTTTTCAAATGTGAAATCCACCGCTTCCACGGAGCTCGTGACTTTGACAGCACTTGTCGCAGAGACGTTCAAGTATGTTCCGGAAATTGGATTTTTTGTGAAAAACCTGGAAGGGCGTTTTGTGAGAGCCAACAGCAATTTCATTAAGCTTTGCTGGCAAAAAAAAGAGGAGGAGGTGCTGGGCCGTAACGATCTGGATTTTTTCGACCCCAAATGCGCCGCTATTTACACGGACGATGACCGCAAGGTCCTCTCCACCGGAACCTCCATTGAAAACCATTGCGAACCGATGCCCTACGGAAAATCTGGAGGCGTTCCAGGGGGCTTTGTTTTGACCACCAAAATTCCTGTCAAAGATGGGCAAGGGAGGGTCCTGGGATTGATGGGGATCGTTCGGAACATTGGGGAGGTCTCCCAGCACTTCGAGGCTATCCAGTCCTTCGGCCCAGTGATTGATTATCTCGATCGCCTGAAGGACGAGTCGGTCGAAATCCCGAAACTCGCCGCGATGGTTGGCATGTCGGTCAGCGGTTTTGGGAGGGAGTTTAAAAAGGTTTTTGGGATGACTCCCTCAGCGTATGGCAATCAGCTCCGCCTCCGCCGCGCCCGCGGCCAGGTCATCTCCTCCCGGTTAACCTTGGGCGAGATTGCGCTGGAGAATGGCTTCTACGACCAGAGTCATTTCACCAAACGGTTCAGCGCCATGTTCGGCATCACCCCAAAGAAGCTGCGTGCCGCCTCGATGGCGAGCCGCAAGTTTTCCTAAAGGCTATCAAAAGTCCGGGTCGCTGAGGACTTGGCAACCCGGCGGCAAACTCTTCGTAAATTTCCGGATCTCTTCGGGGGGCATGACGAAGCAGGCGGTGGAAAAGGCATCGGCGAACGACGCCCTCGGATGAACCACCCAGACACTCTGAAAATGCCGCGCCGGGGATCCATCACGTGGATCCACAATGTGAGTGCCCTGCTGGGAGGAACCCGAGGCCCCGAGCGCGGCTTGGCGCAGCATCAGTCGTCGTGAGCCGCCGGAATGAGTGATGTCGATTGGCCAATCGATTGGCCCCATCGCCAGGATCGTGCTCGCCCCAGAGGCGAGTAGCGCCTTTTCGATCCCATGCTCCGAAAGAATCGAGGCCATGCACTCCAAGGCATATCCTTTGCCGATGGCCCCCAAATCGAAAATGCGTCCCTCCTCGATACAGGAAACCATCGGACGGCAGGGATCCAACGAGACGATGCCACGCACCTCCCCTCCCCCGCCGGTTCGCCATTTCACGGCATCGATGAGGGTTCCGATGCAAGGGTCGAAGCGTCCGCTTGTGGCCGCCGAGGCTTCGATTGCGAGGCGAAGGCACTGGTCGCAATCATTGCTAAGAAATAATGACTCGCCGGCCTTCATGGCATTGATCCGGCTGATGTCACTTCCCGGCACATAGCGACTGAGAAGACTTTCGAGGTCCTCCAATTTTTGAAATGCCTCCGAGACCGCCGAATCGACACGGGAGCGGTCCCCGCCGGAAACAAAGATCCGGAAGGTCGTCTTCATCGCATCATGCGAATACCTCGCCAACGAGGGATCCGAAAAAACCGGCAGGGTTTCATTCATGGGATCGAAACCTCCTCGGCGCGGACATCTCGCCGCACAAAGACCGTGAGGGGAACCTCACTACGGAGCCCGTGGTAAAAAATCTCGTAGGTTCCCGAAAGCCGATCGGAGGCTTCCAGGGCGGCTTCAGGCAGAGCGATCACCACCGGGTAGTTTTCAAGATCCGAAGGTGGCGTATCAAAATATCCAGCCTGAGAGGTGCCCCGCAGATACCAAGGCAGTGGCCAGTAGCCCTTGCCAAGCACCGCAATCCGCCCAGCACGAAACGCGGGAGATTTCCGGTGCAAGGCGCGCATCCGCTCCCCGAGCAGGACGATATCCCGCGATGTCGGGGAGTAGGCCATCGGGTTCCGCGGGTCATTGGAAAAACGAAACACGGCGGCTCCCGTTTGCCAGACTTGAAAAAGAAGAATCACGGAAAGCGCAGCAACGGCTGCCGACAAACGGACCACTCCAGCCCCAGCCAAAAGAGCTGCAGCACCGGCCCCGGCGAGAAGGCATAATTGGATCCAAGGAACCATCGCAAGCCACGGCGTCTTGTAGGATATCGCGGAGAGAATCGCGAATTGCACCGCAGTGGAAACCGCCAGCCATTGGAGAAAGGGGTTCTTGGCGCGCCATGCGGTCCATGCCCCCGCCACTGCCAGCAACACGACACCGGCTTCGGTCCACCACTGGGGCGCGTGGTGTTTAGGAACCAAAAGCAGATGCCAGTAGTAGTCCCACGGTTTGTGGTGGCCGGGATCGGTGGAATACACGAAGTAGGTTTTGAAAAAATCCCACGGGCTCCCGTAGGCGATGATCAAAACAGCCAGAAAGGCGATGCCTGAGGAGATCGCGGCAACTCCCGCTTTCCGGACCCGCAACGCGCTCCCACAGGCGGTCAGGCCCACCAGCCACGAAATAGCCATGATGCCGAAAGTCTCCTTGGTGGCCGCCATCAACCCCAGTGTCAAACCACCGCATAGCGCCGCAGGAAGCCCGCCTCCCGCAAGCCACCAGGCCAAGCCCGCAATGGCTCCAGCGGAGAAAACCGAGAGCACCGGCTCATGGATGAAAACCCGCGAGAATTGGCACAAGAGCGGCGATGTCGCGAGGAGCGCGCCTGCCAAAAGCGATCCGGCATCACCCAGCCATTTTCGGAGAAGTAACGGGAGAAGGACGACAAGCATTCCGCAAACCACCGAGACAATCCGAAGGGAATAAACATCCAGCTCCAAAAAAGATCTTTGGCCCGCGAAGAGGGCCGCCCTCGAGGCCAGCCAAGTGAGGGAGGGGCCGTGATAGTGCGAAGGATCGAAATGATATTTGCCGCTTTCCAGGCGATCACCCGTGATCCGGGCCCCGACCGCCTCATCGGCGTGCAATGGAGCCTCGGTCAGATCAAAGAACCGGAAAGCACCCGCGACCAAGAAAACAAAAATCCAAAGACAGACCGCAACACGAGGGGCGAGTGACATCGTTAGAAACAAATCTCACCAAAACCTCCCACGAAGCAAGCCGTCCCCCGTGGCGTGCTACGCGTGGAATTCCTGAAGGCTCTTCACGCCGTATCCGTGCTGGTTCATCGCTTGGATGGCTTTCGTGCTGGCGCGGGCACCACGGAGAGTCGTCATCACGGGCACACGAGCCGCAACCGCAGCACTGCGGATCGCCACCTCATCCTCGCGGGGAGCCTGGCCAGTGGGCGTGTTCAGGATAAATTTCACATCGCCGTTTTTGATGAAGTCCACGACATTCGGGCGGCCTTCGCGGATTTTCAGCATCACAGGAACCGTGAGGCCATTTTCAGCGAAATATTTTGCCGTGCCGGTGGAGGCATGGACCTCGAAGCTGAGCGCCTGGAGTTCGCGGGCGACTTCCAAGGCCGCCGGTTTATCGGAATCCTTCACGCTGATGAAAACCTTGCCGGAGAGAGGCAGCGCCGGTTGGGCGCTCATCTGGCTTTTCGCATAGGCGATGCCGAGGTCGGGATCGATACCCATCACCTCGCCAGTGGACCGCATTTCGGGGCCAAGAATGATGTCGATGCCGGGGAATTTGATGAACGGGAAGACAGCTTCTTTTACCGAGTAGTAGGGCGGGATCACCTCTTCCGTGAAACCGAGTTCGCGGAGAGTTTTTCCAGCCATGACTTTTGCCGCGAGCTTGGCCAGCGGAACGCCGGTGGCCTTGCTGACAAAGGGCGCGGTGCGGGAAGCGCGAGGATTGACCTCGAGGATGTAAACGACTTCGTCCTTCACAGCGAATTGCACATTCATCAGACCGCGGACCTCGAGTTCGATCGCCATGGCCTTGGTGGCTTTCTTGATCGTTTCGAGGACTTGGGTTGAAAGCGAAAAACTTGGAATCACACAGGCGCTGTCTCCGGAGTGGATGCCGGCTTGTTCGATGTGTTCCATCACGCCGCCAATCACGCAGAGTTCGCCGTCGGAGATGCAATCGACATCGACCTCGGTGGCATCCTCCAAAAAGCGGTCCACCAAAACGGGACGCTCCGGACTGGCTTCCACGGCCGTTCGGATGTAGCGGCGAAGGTCGGCTTCGTCATGGACGATTTCCATCGCGCGTCCGCCGAGAACAAAGGAGGGGCGGACGAGCACGGGGTAGCCGATGCGCGAGGCAACAGCGACAGCTTCCTGCTCGTTCGTGGCTGTGCCGCCTTGGGTTTGGCGCAGCCCGAGCTTGTCGAGCATGGCAGAGAAATGTTTCCGATCCTCGGCCATTTCGATACTGCGCGGCTGGGTGCCAATGATGGTGCAGCCGTTCGCCGCAAGGCCAGCGGCGAGGTTCAGCGGCGTCTGGCCACCGAATTGCACGATCACAGCATCGGCTTTCTCTCGCTCGTAGATATTAAGAACATCCTCGAGCGTGAGAGGCTCGAAGTAGAGTTTGTCGCTGGTGTCGTAGTCGGTCGAAACGGTCTCAGGGTTGGAGTTGACCATGATGGTCTCCCAACCGAGTTCCTTGAGGGCGAAGGCGGCGTGGACGCAGCAGTAGTCGAACTCGATACCCTGGCCGATGCGGTTCGGGCCGCCGCCGAGGATGAGAACCTTCTTTTTGGTGCCGCCACGGGTTTCGTCCTCATCGCCGTAGGTGGAATAGTAATATGGCGTGAACGCCTCGAACTCGGCAGCGCAGGTGTCCACAAGGCGATAAGTGGGAATGATGCCAGCGGCCTTGCGGGCCTTGCGAACTTCAGGCTCGGAGGATTTAAGAAGATGACCGAGTTGACGGTCGGAAAACCCGAAGCGCTTGGCGCGGCGGAAGTCGGCGGCAGGAAGCGGGAGAGCCAGTGAGGCGATGCGTTTTTCCTCTTCGATAATCAGTCGGATGTGTTCAAGGAACCAAGGGTCGATCGAAGAAAGTTCGTGAATGTCCTCCACCGTAAGCCCGGCAAGGAAGCCGTAGCGGATGAAGAAAATTCGTTCCGCGCAAGGGACGCGGAGCTTTTGGCGAATCGTGTCGAGGTCAGGCGTGAGATCCTTCCCGTCCGCGCCGAGACCGAAACGACCGATTTCCAGCGAGCGGAGGGCTTTTTGGAGGGATTCCTTGAAAGTGCGGCCGATGGCCATCGCCTCGCCGACGCTCTTCATTTGCGTGGTCAGCGTGGGGTCGGCTTTCGGGAATTTCTCGAAAGTGAAGCGCGGGATTTTTGTGACAACATAATCAATCGATGGCTCGAAACAGGCGGGCGTCTCGCGAGTGATGTCGTTCCGCAGTTCGTCGAGCGTGTAGCCGACGGCGAGCTTGGCGGCGATTTTGGCGATGGGGAACCCCGTGGCTTTCGATGCCAGGGCGGAACTGCGCGAGACGCGCGGGTTCATTTCGATGACGACCATGCGGCCGTTGGCGGGATTGACGGCAAATTGGATATTCGATCCTCCGGTCTCGACGCCGATCGCGCGGATGACGGCGAAACTTGCGTCGCGCATCGCTTGATATTCCTTGTCGGTGAGCGTCTGGATCGGCGCCACGGTGATCGAGTCGCCGGTGTGGACGCCCATCGGGTCGAGGTTTTCGATTGAGCAGATGACCACGCAGTTGTCGGCACGGTCACGCATGACCTCCATCTCGAATTCCTTCCATCCGAGGAGCGATTCCTCCACCAAAACCTCGCTCACAGGTGAGAGATCGAGGCCGCGTTTACAGATTTCATCCAATTCCTCGCGGTTGTAGGCAATTCCGCCACCCGCGCCGCCGAGCGTGAAGGCGGGACGAATGATAAGCGGGAAGGTGCCAATTTCGGCCCCAACCTGGCGCGCCTCCTCGAGCGTGTGGGCGACTCCGGACCGGGCGCAGTCGAGCCCGATTTCGATCATGATATTTTTGAAAATCAACCGGTCCTCGCCGCGCTTGATCGCCTCGGCGTTGGCCCCAATGAGGTGGGCGCCGTGACGCTCCAGAGCACCATTTTCGACGAGCGACATCGCGGCGTTCAGTGCCGTTTGGCCGCCGAGCGTCGGAAGAACAGCGTCGGGCTTTTCGCGTTCGAGGATTTTTTCGATTGTCTCGGGCGTGATCGGCTCGACATAGGTCCGCATGGCAAACTCGGGATCAGTCATGATCGTCGCGGGATTCGAGTTCACCAGAACAACCTCATAGCCCTCCTCGCGGAGCGCTTTGCAGGCCTGAACTCCCGAATAGTCGAATTCGCAACCCTGTCCGATCACAATGGGACCGGAACCGATGAGAAGGATTTTTTTGATCGAGGTATCTTTCGGCATGGCGCGGGAGACTATTCAAACCCTCTCGCAGCGGCAACGAAATGGTTGGACTAAAAATTACCGAGGAACGAAAAAACGCTTGTGGAACCTCGCAAATATAGCACCGGCACGAAGGGACGATTGAAAATGCATTCCGACCAATGTCGGGAATTCATTCACGCGAACTCCCCCGATTTTCATCTCGCTACGGAATTTATCCAAACCCTCGACCCCGATCGCGAAGACCGGAATTGGCAAAAATTCCAATCCCCCGAGGACACGCTGCCATTTTTACAGGCCTGGCTCGCCGGGGACGAAATGCCGAGCGAACGAAAGGCCCCCGAACCGCGCCTCGTTCCTGCCAAGAATCTCAAACCCCCGCAAAATCTCGATGCGGCTCTAAAAATGACCCGCGAGTGGGTGGAGGAAAACCGCTCTCGTTTGGCTACTCTGCCGGCGATGGACGCGGTGGAGGAAGTCCTGAATCGCCTCTCGCACCCTTAGCCCGAAATCCCGGCAGCAGCCGGGGCATCGAGTAGAAGGATCGCTTTTTTCTGTGCGATAGGTCCGGCGGGAATTTGCGGGTCGCTGGCTAGGAGACGCGGAACCATCGGCGCTTTTTCCGCTCCAGTGACGACCCAGAGAATGGTGCGACTGCGATTGATCGCCGGATAGGTGAGCGTCATGCGGCGGCGGTTTTGATAAAGGCCCGTCAGAGCGACTTCGCGGTCGTGGACTTGGCAAACGGCATCGCCGGGAATCAGCGACGCGGTGTGACCATCCGGTCCGAGCCCGAGGTGAACGAGATCGATGACAGGAGGATTTCCACACAGGGAATTCAAGACGCCGGTGTAATCGAGGCAGGCTTTTTCCGGATCGGCGGCCTCGACGGGCATGGCGTGAATTTGCTCGGGCGGAATCGGAGCATGGGAAAGCAGACTCTCGCGAAGATGGGTGAGATTGCGGTCGGGATCACCCGCCGGGGCGATCCGTTCGTCCACTTGAACGATATGAAAAGAGGCCCAAGGCACCTCCTCATGGGCCAACTCCCGGAGCATTTGCCAAGGGGTCTTGCCTCCGCTGACCGCCATAATAAATCGGCCCCGGGCGGCAACGGCTTGGCGGGCTTCCGAAGCAATGAGTAGCGCGGCGGCTTTCGCGACAGCGTTGGAATCGGGAAAAATTTGCGGGATCATTTAAAAAACTCAGAGCGGCAGGTGAAGAAGCCGTCCGCATTGCGGGCAAGACACAATCGACTTGTCGGAGCGGAGGGCGAGACTGGTTTGCGCGGTAACCTTCATGTGGCAACCGGTGCAGACATCATGCTCCACAGGCACCACGACTCGGGCATTTTTGGTCTCAAAGAGCCGCTCGTAGCGTTCGATCAAATCCTCGTCGAGTCCCTCGAGGAGTGCTGCCCGGCCGGCCGCCATCTCGTCGATGCGGCTTTTTAGATTCCCTTCTTTTTCGCGAATCGTGGTGATTTGCGCATCGTATTTCGCCTTGTCCTCGGCGTGGGCTTTATCGGCCGCGGCGAGTTGAGGGGCGAGACCCTCGGCTTCTTCCATGAGGACCAGTTCTTTGTCCTCGATCGCTGAAATGGCGCGCTCGGCGGTGGCGATTTCGTGGGAGAGCGCCGAGTATTCTTCGTTTTTCCGAGTCTGGAGTTGCTGATTTTTGTAGCGGGAAATTTGATCACGCTTGGCGGCGATTTCACCCTCGAGTGCCTTTTTTTCCACCTCGATCGCCATGGAGCGGGAGCGGGCGGTTTGGAGGCGGCTCGCGGCGTCTTCCACGAGCTTTTGCTTGGAGGCGATCTCGAGGGGGATCGATTGAAGTTCGAGACGGAGGGTTCGGAGGCGCTGGTCGCGGTCTTGGAGCGCGAGAAGTTTTTCAATGGCTTCGAGCATGCGCGGAGCTTGAATCGGGCCGGGAATTTTATCCAGCAATCAAAAGGATTTCTTTGGGGCGGCCCGGATGCCACGATGAGTCATTCATGCTGGAAGGAATTTGCTATCTCGTCGGCGCGGGTCCTGGCGACCCGTTGCTACTCACGCTCAAGGGCCGCCACTGCTTGGAACGCGCGGATGTCGTGGTCTATGACTACCTCTGCAATCCCGAGCTTTTAAAATGGGCGCCCGTTGACGCCGAAAAACTCTACGTCGGCAAAAAAGCCGGTGCCCACACGATGCGCCAAGAGGACATCGATGCGCTTCTGATTTCCAAAACCCAGGCCGGAAAAACAGTCGCCCGGCTCAAGGGCGGCGATCCATTTGTTTTTGGGCGGGGTGGTGAGGAGGCCGAGGCTTTGGCCGCCGCAGGATGCCGCTTCGAGATCGTGCCAGGTGTTAGTTCCGCCATCGCAGGACCGGCCTACGCCGGAATCCCGGTGACCCACCGCAAGCACACCTCGATGTTCACGATTTTCACAGGTCACGAGGATCCCACAAAACCCGACGCCTCGCTGGACTACAAAGCCCTCGCGACCTCTCCCGGCACAAAAGTCATGCTCATGGGCATCGAGCGTTTGCGCTCCATCACCGCCCGACTCCGCGAGGAGGGAATGCCGGCGGAAACACCCGTCGCCCTCGTGCGCTGGGCGAGCACGGGATACCAAAAAACCCTCGTCGGCACGGTTACGAATATCGCCGAAAAGGCGGAGGCGGTTTCTTTTGAGGCTCCGGCTGTCGCGATTTTTGGCGAGGTGGTGAACCTCCGTGAACCCCTGAACTGGTTTGAAAGCCTCCCGCTTTTTGGCAAACGCATCGCCGTCACTCGCACGCAGTCTCAGGCCGGGGAACTCGTTGCCAGCTTGCGAGAGCTGGGAGCCGACGCCTACGAGATGCCAACGATCCGAATCGAGCCCGCTCCAGATAAACGGGAATTCTACGAATTGGTCGCCTACGCCCACACCTACGAATGGTTGATCTTTACGAGCCCGAACGGTGTGGATGCTTTCTTCAAGGCCTTCTACGAACTCTACAAGGACGCCCGAAGCCTCGGGGGAGTTCGTATCGCGGTGATCGGCCCCGCCACGGCCGAGCGCGTTCGTTCCAACCGGCTCGAGGTCGATCTCATCCCTGAAAAACATATCGCCGGCGAGATCGTTCCAGCCCTCCAGAAAGAAACCACCATTGATAATCTGAAAATCCTGCTCGTTCGCGGTGAGAAGGCCCGCGACGAGCTCCCCAAGGAACTTTCCCGCCTTGGCGCGATCACGGACGAGGCTCTGGCCTACCGCACCCTTCCCGAGTCTGCCGACTCCTTGGGCATCGCACGCTATCGACGGGAGGGCGCCGACATGGTGACTTTTACGAGTGCTTCGACGGCGGAGAATTTCCATGCCCTCGAATTACCAACCGACAAAAATGTGAGCTTCGCAAGCATTGGGCCGATTACCTCCAAGGCGATGCGATCCTTGGAAATGCCTGTTGCACTAGAGGCAAAAAGTCATGACATTCCGGGCTTGATTCAAGCGATCGTCGGTTTTTATAAAAAATAAACGACCACTTCCCTGCATCCCTATGGATACCGACTGCGTAATCACTTAATATGCCGTTAAGTAAATGATCGCCGACTTGTCAGAAATCTCTATCTCGCGGGTTCCCGAAGGTCTTTCGGACAGAAAAACGCAAACGCTTTTCAAAAAAATAACCCGCCGGATTTCCTCGGAGCCCGCCCGATTGCAAACGGACGCCAAGGGCCTCATCACCTCGGTGAATCCTGCTTTTACCCGGCTTTGTGGCCACACTTTCGAGGAAATGAAAGGGCGCAAGCCCGGGGCTATGCTTCAAGGTCCAGAGTCCTCCCGCGAGAGCATTGAAATCCTGCGCCACGCGATTCGGAATGGAGTTCCCTGCGTGACCGAGTTGGTCAACTACCACAAAAACAATATCCCCTATCGCGTGAGGATCGATCTTCGTCCCATGCTCTCCGATTCTGGAAAAGTCATCGGGTTTGAAGCCGAGGAGTATCTGTTGGACTAATCTTCGCCAACTCGGCGGCGAGTGTTTGGATATTCTCCGGCGAGTGTTTGGCGGTCAGGGCGACTCGCAATCTCGCGGAGCCTTTGGCCACGGTCGGGTAGCGAATCGCCGGAACCAACAATCCGGCATCGAGTAATTGAGCAGACACATCCATCGCTTCCGATTCGCCGCCGATTATGCAAGGGATGATCGCGGCCGGAGATTCTTCCAACCCCAATTGCTCTCCTGCATACGCGAGGTTTTGGCGGAGCGAGGCCCGCAGGGCATCACCCTCGCTCGAGCGGCAAATCCTCAGAGCCTCCCGAGCCGCAGCCGCCGCCGGAGCAGGCTGGGCTGTGGAAAAAATAAAGCTCCGCGCGCTGTTGATCAGAAATTCCCGCAAGGCCTCGCTCCCGGCAATGTAGGCCCCGTGCGCGCCAAGGGCCTTGCCGAGAGTTCCCATCTGGATCTCGATCCGATCAGAAACTCCCTCGCGATCGGCCAGTCCCCTTCCCTCTTCGCCGAGAACCCCGACCGCATGGGCCTCATCAAGCAAAAGCCAAGCCCCGAAGCGCTCTTTCAGCGCGACCAATTCGGCCACAGGAGCTAGATCGCCATCCATGCTGTAAACGGACTCAGCGACCACCAGCACGCGGGCATGCGGGTATTTTTCCCTGGCCCACCGGAGATGACTTTCCAACTTCCCGAGATCGTTGTGGTGAAAAACCCGGATCGTCGCGCGGCTCAATCGAGCGCCATCCACCAGACAGGCATGCGAGAGTTTGTCTAAAATCACAACATCCCCAGCACCACACAGCGCGGGGATCGTTCCCAGTGCCGCCGCATAACCACTCGAAAAACTCAACGCCGCGGGCGTCCGCTTGAAGTCGGCAATCGCTGCTTCCAATTCCTCGTGCGCAGAAAGCGTGCCGCAGACGAGTCGTGACGCCCCGGACCCAAATCCTCCCCTCTCCCACTCCGCCATCGCGGCATCGCGCAAGGCGGGATGGTTCGCCAAGCCGAGATAATCGTTGGAGGAAAAATTCAGCAGCTCCCGACCATCGCGCCGAACCTTAATTCCCTGAGGTCCCTCGATCGATAGAAGATGCCGACGCAAGGAACAGCGGCTGATTTCCTCCAACTTTTCCGCAAGAAAATCCTCGAGTGCGTGATCCATTTATTCTTTGCAAACCAACCGGCGCATTTCGGCAACCGCTTGATGAAGGCCCACGGAGACCGCCCGCGAAATGATCGAGTGGCCAATATTTAATTCCTCCAACCCGGGCAGAGCCAGGATCGCGGCGGTATTTTCGTAGTTAAGTCCATGGCCCGCATTGACGCGGAGACGAAGGTCGAGGGCGAGTTGCGCACCTTGGTGGAGTTTTTCCAACTCGCGGTCGCGAGCCGCTCCCAACGCATTCGCGTAGGCGCCGGTGTGGAGTTCCACAAATTCCGCGCGCAGCTCAGCCGCGGCTCGAATTTGATGTTCCTCGGGATCGATGAAGAGGCTCACACGCGCCCCGGCGTCCTGGAGTTGGGTGACGACCACCCGCAAACGCCCGATCTGCCCCGCGCAATCCAACCCGCCTTCGGTCGTCACCTCCTGGCGTTTTTCGGGAACCAGACAAACATCGTGTGGCTTCACCCGAAGGGCGATTTGGACGATGTCGTCGGAGAGTCCCATTTCGAGGTTGAGCTTGGTGGTGATCCGTTCGCGGAGCTCGAAAATGTCCCGATCTTGGATGTGGCGACGATCCTCCCTCAAATGCGCCGTGATCCCGACAGCACCGGCTTTTTCAGCGACCAGCGCAGCAGTCACCGGATCGGGTTCTGCATTCGGGCTCTGTGGCGTTTCGCGGTAGCGGGCCTGCCGCAAGGTGGCGACATGGTCGATATTAACTCCAAGACTAGGCATACCCCTGATCATTCCGTTGAGGAGTTCCCGGGGCAAGACCGGCGTCGAGGGGCGATGCCTCGGGCTTGATTGCAGACGGCCCCGCACTTATCCCATGCGGGTGAATTTCAAGGCCCTCAAAGCCCACCTTCCCGAGATTGCCATCCTGCTCGTTGCAATTTTTCTGCGCGTGTGGCTGATCGAGATCAAGCCCGCCCACTTCGATGAGGGGATCAATGGCTGGTTCGCCGACCAAATGCGGGCCACGGGTTACCACAAATATGACCCCACGAATTACCACGGCCCGCTCCACTTCTACGCCGTGTTTCTTTCCCAAACCCTCTTCGGCCGCGAGCTCTGGGCCCTGCGGCTCCCGGCGATTCTGGCGAGCATCCTGAGCATTCTCGCCCTCTTCCGATTCCGGGATTATTTCGGCCAACCCACAGCGCGATTTGCCGCTCTCGCGATGGCCCTGTCGCCCGCATATGTCTTCTACGGCCGCTATTCGATCCACGAATCTTGGCAGGTTCTCTTCTCGATTTTACTCCTCCATGCGGTCCTCGGCCTTTGGCAGACCGGCGCACGCAAGCACCTATTCCTTCTCGCCACGTCCATCACCGGAATGATCCTCACCAAGGAAACCTATGTCCTCCACATCGGTTGCCTCGTTCTTGCTGTCCCCGTGCTTTTGATTTGGAAATTCCCCTCGCCTCCCAGCCCAGGCTGGCCGCTCGCGAAGCCGGATTGGACGCGCGATGATGTCGTCACAGCCTTTGGCGTTTCCGCGATCGTGCTTGTCTTTTTCTACTCGGGAACCTTTCTCGACTTCCGCGCCGTCAGCGGACTTTGGGAAACCCACGCGGCTTGGTTCAAAACGGGCATGGAGGCCGGCGGACACGAAAAAACCGCCTACGATCTCGTTGGTCCGCTCAATTACTACTGGCTCGCCTTGATGGCGCGTTGCTTCGAGTGGCCGGCCCTTCTGGGGGTCATCGCGGGGCTTCGATTCATCATGCCCTCCGATTCGCGATACCGCTATGTGGCCATCACCGCCGCCGGCACCCTGCTCGCCTACTCGATTGTCTCTTACAAAACGCCCTGGTGCATCATTTCGATGCTCTGGCCGTTCTACCTCCTCCTCGGTGCGGTAATTCAGGAGGCTGTTTCAAAAACCCACCGCCGCACTCTTTGGTGGCTCATTGTGCCGCTGCTCGCCGGGTCGCTCTACTACGGCGTGCGCTTGAATTTCTTTATCTTCACCGATGACAGCGAACCCTATGTCTATGTGCAGACCTACGAGGACATCAACGGACTCACCAAACCCGTCCTCCAAGCCGCCAAACTCGACCCCGATGGATATCAGATGGAAGGCGCCATCATGCTCGACAGCTACTACCCGCTGCCTTGGATTTTCGGGGACTTCACCCGCATCGGGTATTTTAACAAAGACCACCAGCCCTCCAGCTGGAACCACGACTTTATCGTCATCGACTCCGCGCAGGAATCCGAGATCGAACCCAAACTCTCCCGGGCCTATCTGAAAATCCCATTTCGCCTGCGCAGCGGCCAGGAACCCTGCACCGCCTACCTGGCCGCCGAGAAATTCGAACAAGTCGTGGGACGAAAACCCGACATCGTGCCGACGCCGTGATGCCTGCAGGCCCCTCCTCACCTAGGGAAATCCTCTCCCGTGCCGCCACCGGGTTGCTCGTTGCCGCTTCGATTGCGGTGATGACGGGAATCGCCTGCGCTTTTTCCACAAAAGGAATCACCCAGCCCGGCGCCATTTTTTCGCTGGGAAGCGGGGTGATGGCAGGCTTCCTCGCCTTTCTTCTCAGCCGGGATCCTAATCAACCCACGCCAAGCGCTTGGGATATCCTGATGCTTGCGATCTTCGGCATCGCCTCGTTCCGCGCCTTCGCGTGGCTGCTTTACGCCGTTGGAAATTCCTGGCGAATCCTTTCACCGAACAATCTCGGCGACCTCTCACTGCACATTCAATTTATCCGCTACTTTGCCGAAGGGGCCCCGTTCTGGCCGGAGAGCCCGATCCTCTCCGGAGTTCCCCTCACCTACCCGATCGGAGCCGATTTTTTTAATAGCCTCCTTTGTCTCGCAGGAATGCCACTCGAGCGCGGCTTGATCTGGACTGGTTTGGCGGGCGCGGCCCTGTCCGCTTGGGCGCTCTGGCGATGGGGCGGCGCGTTTGCCCTTGCGGCGTTGCTCTTCAACGGTGGACTTCTCGGATTCGCCGTATTCCAGACCGGCCAAATCGAGGACTATCAAACCGGCGCTGCCTGGAAAAATTTCTTCCTCACAATGATGGTTCCTCAACGCGGGATGCTGTTCGCCCTGCCGGCAGGGTTGCTCCTGCTTCGTTGCTGGCGGGAGGATTTTTTTGGAAATGGCTCGGGCGTCCCGCGCCTCTTGCAATTTCTCCTCTATGTCTCGATGCCCCTATTCAGCGTTCACAGCTTCCTCTTCCTGAGCCTCACGCTTGCCTCCATTTTCGTGTTCCAGCCCTCCTCGAGATGGAGGCTTCTGGGATTTGTTGCCTTGGCAATTCCTCCTGCCACTCTCGGAGTGTGGTTCGTTACGGGAGGATTCTCTGCGGCCTCCGGTGTGCGGTGGCTGCCCGGTTGGATGCAGGGCGATGACGGTTGGAAGTTTTGGGCTCTCAATTTCGGAATCCTTCTCGTCATGGCTCCCTTCTTTTTCTGGAAAGCAATTGTTCGTGGAAACCCAGAGTCTCGGGCCTTTGGAGGGGTCTCGATGGGTGTCTTCATCCTGTGCTTTCTCGTCGCGTTTGCCCCCTGGGAGTGGGACAACACGAAGCTCCTCATCTGGGCCTGGCTCGTAGCAGCTCCCATGATCTGGAGCTTAGTCATCAAGCCACTCCCCTCGATTCAAAGAGCCACCCTTTGCGTGTTGTTGTTTTTCTCCGGTGCCGTGTCCCTCGTCGGTGGACTGGACCGGCGCCATGGCTACGACTTGGCCTCGCGAGAGGAATTAGCGGCGACCCGCATCGCGTTCCAGGATGTTCCCGCGCTGGACCGGATTGCTATTGAACCCAGATTCAACCATCCCGTCATTCTCCTGGGGCGTCCGGTGGTTTGCGGCTACGAGGGGCATTTGTGGAGTCACGGACTCGACTACCGGGAAAAGCTCGCGAAACTCCGCAAAGTCCTCGCTCTCGAAGCTGGCTGGATCGAGGCTGCCAAAGAAATCGGAGCGAAATGGGTGCTGCCAACCGGCCAGTCCAAACCGGTCAAAGTGCCCGAGTGATCAGGACGGAATCGCCCGCCAAAGCATCACCAAAATGGTGAGAAGAATCAGGCAAAGAGCGAGGAATTTAACCCGGGCCGCGTTGAGATCCTTGCTCAGACGGGTCTTGCCGCGACGCATCGGCTGAGCGCTCCGCGAAACCCTCGCTCCACCCAGCGAAATCGAGGGAGCCGTGAGCTCCGCCTTGAGGGTCGTCTTTTTCTCTTTCTCGATCTGCTTGGGAATTTTCACCAGCAATCGGTTCAGCTCGACCTCACGCTTTTTGAGATCGAGTTGCGCTTTGTCCAATTGACGCTGGGCGTCGGTGACTTTTGTGGATGAGGAAAATTTTTTTAGAGACATGTCTTAGCGACCGGATGTGACAGACCAGATGTAAACAAGGAGGGCCACCAAGGCGATAGCCTGAATCGGCAGGGTGAAAGCGAATCCGCTCTTCAGCCAATAGATAAATCCACGCTCCTCTTCAGCGAGTTGGTAGTCCATTTCCTGCATCGGCAAAGAAACCTCCCCGGAGGTGTCCACGGAGAGTTTGGCTTGAGCCTTGATGTATTCCGAGCGGGCGTCTTCGACAGAACTGAGCGCCTTGCTGAGCTCGCGGGGGAGATCTTGGGGCAACCAACCGCGGGAATTGATCGAATCAATTTGGTGAAGGTGCTGGGTGAAGGAATTGTAAATCGTGTGCATCTGCTCCACGCGTTTCTGCGACTCTTCGATTTCGCGTTGAACGACCACCAGAGCCCGCGTGAGCTTATCGAGCATTTCGGTGCGCCCCTGCTCGAGCGAGTCTTGGCGACGCTTCAACTCTTCCAGACGCGCCTTCTCGCGTTCGATCTCTTCTTGTTTTTGCTTGAGGCTTTCCAGCTCCGCGCGGACTTGCTGCACCTTGTCTCCGAGTTCGCCGGAGGTTTCTGCATCAAGATTGAGGAGGGATTCGGAGAGGGGGGCGCGCGGGTCGGATGACATGATGCTCGGTAGGCTTATCCACGCTCACAAGAAACCTCCAGAAAAAATCCGGAGACTATTTGTTTTGATTGTATGTCAGCGGACGAAACTGCCCCTGGGCATCCCGGAAAAATCCACGCACCAAGGCTGTCGCTTGATGAGCCGCTCCGGAGGGACGCAGTGTGAGATTCAAATCCTCGATCGACCAAGCATCGCGCTTCACGCGTCCACTGGAATCAACGATACGGCCAAAAGGTCTCGTGAGCTTCGCGTAGGCGGCGTCATCGAGCCGGGCGCCTTCGAGTTTTTTCGGGTTGTAGAGGCTGATCCACCACCCGCCAAAGGCATCGGGTGCACTGGCTGGGGTGATTTTGATGCAAAAGTCTTCGAGGCATTCCTGCCCGCCGGTGAAGGGAATCGCATAGATCGCCTGGACTTCCTTGCGGCTCGAGAGGAAGCCCACAAGAAAACTGCGAAGAACTCGGCGGGTCTTGTCATGCGATGCCAGTCGCCCGTAAACCCCAAACTCCACCGCCACCGGATCGTCAGGATCGCCGTAGATATTCATCTCCGCGAGTTCGTTGATGCGGAAGGAGAGATACGGGATGTTTTGTAAATACCCGTTGTCGATGTGCGTGGCGGGGATTTGCTCGAGGGACTTGATGGCGTCGTTGTTGCGGAGGTCATTCACCATCACACGCCACGCGGGCAGGTCGCCGGGAGTATTCGCTTTGGTAAACTCGAGACCGATATCCGCCTGGTCGCGGATGCGAACGATCTCGGACTTTGGAAATTGCTGGATCGAATAGCGGTTTTGCAACCAGACCTCCTTCGAGGTGTTACGAACGATGACTCCTTTGTGGCTCGATCCGTCCTTGAGAAGCACCGTATCCGGCTCTGCAAAACCCTCCGTCGCGGCATGCGCGGCAACCGAGAAAAGACAGACAGCGGGCAGAACCCATTTCGACATTGAAGGCAACATTGGGCGAAACTATAAGCCTCGCCCAATGATGCTCAATCCGATTTCCCGTCTCGCGGTGCTTGCCTTGGTCGCCGCGCTCGCAGGGTGCGTGATGCCTCCGAAGCCCTACCAAAAACCCTCCGCCACGACCTCTCGTCCGATTAAGACCGGCAAATTCTGGTGGGGCACCTCGACCGCGAGCTACCAAAACGAGGACCGCGGACTCCCGAAAGACTCGCCATTTTATTTCAAGACAGACTGGGACATTTTCGCTGAAGAAGGTCACATCCCGCCGCGCGGCGAGGACGCCACTTTCTCGTGGAGCCGGTTCGATAAAGACATCGCCGCTTTGAAAAAAATCGGTGTGAACCACTACCGCTTCGGCATCGAATGGGGCCGAGTGGAGCCCCAGCCCGGTGTCTTCAATGAGGCCGCGATACGGCAATATGCCACGATGGCACGCAAGCTGAAGGCCGCCGGAATCGAACCGATCGTGACACTCTGGCATTTCACCTTCCCATCCTGGCTCTACGACACCAAAAACAAATCCCGCTCGAATTTCCTGCACCCAGATGTCGAAACGCGCTGGAAGGAATATGTCACCAAAATGGTGGACGCCCTCTCACCAGATGTGAGGATTTGGGTGCCGCAAAACGAACCCAATGGCGCCCTCTACATCGGATATTTCGGCGGCCACTGGCCTCCCGGCTTGCTGATCACTCCCGGCGCACTCAAGAAGGCGACCACGGTCTCCGTTCGCATGTTCCGCGAAGCCTCCCGCATCATTCATGAAAAAGAGCCCGGCGCGCTCGTGATGGGCATTTACTCGCTTCCAAACTGGCAACGCAGCCACCTGCAAGACCCGACCGGCTTTGTTTACAACATGATGCAAAGGCAGAATTTCGACCACCTTGACCGCTCGGCCGATGCGATGGACCTCATTGGCGTGAATTACTACTACTCGCAAGTCGCCTCCGCCCGCCGCTTCATCCTCCGGCCCCAAGGCGAGCTCAGCTCGAACTACACGCAGAACGGCTGGCTCATCGACCCCGAGGGCCTGCACTCCGTGCTCACGACCGTTTCCAAACGCTACGGCAAACCGATTGTGATTTCCGAAAACGGCATCGGCACCCAGAGCGAACAGAAAAAAATCCGCTACTTCCGCGAGCATGTGAACCAGATGCGCCGCGCGATGAATGACGGCGTCGACATTCGCGGCTACTTTCCCTGGACGCTGATCGACAACTACGAGTGGGCGGAAGGCTACGCCGCAAATTTCGGCCTCACCCATCTCGACAAAAAATCCATGAGCCTCCAAATCGAACCCGCTGGCCAATGGTTCCGCAATTTCATCAAATCCAACCCCGAGCCCTAAGCCGGAATTGATTTTCTTCCTATGACCCTTCTTGAATGCAACCTCCCCGGCATCCCGAAACTCCGAAGCGGAAAAGTGCGCGAGGTTTTCGACCTCGGCGATTCCCTATTGATCGTCGCGACGGACCGCATCTCGGCGTTTGACTGCATCCTGCCGACCGGTATCCCGCGCAAAGGCGAAGTCCTCACCCAGATGACCGCCTTCTGGTATGGCGTGCTGGATTTTGTGCCGAACCATTTCCTCACCGCGCGATTCGAAGCCTTCCCCTCCGTGCTCCACCCCTTCGAAGCGCAACTCCGCAACCGCTCAATGATCGTGCGAAAAGCGAATCCGCTTCCGGTCGAATGCGTCGCGCGTGGCTACATCGCCGGCTCAGGTTGGAAGGAATACCAGACCTCCGGCACCGCCGGTGGCCATGAGGTTCCCGCCGGCCTCCTGCAATCCGCCAAGCTCCCCTCGCCACTCTTCACCCCCTCCACAAAAGCCGAGAGCGGACATGACGAAAACATCACCTGGAAGGAATGCCGCCGGATCCTCGGCGACGAACTCGCCGTCCAAGTCCGAGACCTCACGATCGACCTCTACGAGCACGGTTGCGCCCACGCCTCGCGAGCCGGAATCCTCATCGCCGACACCAAATTCGAATTCGGCCTAGCCGATGGCGAGTTGATCCTGATCGATGAATGCCTCACACCCGATTCGTCACGCTTCTGGCCCGCCAACTCCTGGAATCCCGGCTCGAATCCCCCGAGCTACGACAAGCAATTCGTGCGCGATTATCTTGAGACATTGGACTGGGACAAAACCCCGCCCGCGCCCGAGCTTCCTGCCGATGTCGCTGAAAAAACCTCCGCCAAATACATCGAAGCCTTCGAACAACTCACCGGCCTGAAACTCCCCTGATTCCACCACCGGAATCAACCCGCCACTTTGCCGACATAGATGCGGTGAGCGGCTCGTTTCGCCCGTTCGTGGGATTTGGCTTCGAATGCCTCCGCTCTGAATCCCGCTCGCGAGAGGCTTTCCAGAAATAAGGGCTCCGGCTCGGCGGACCAGAACGCGACGCGACCACCAGGCCTCAGCGAACGGCGAATCATGGTGAGCCCCTTGCCGCTATAAAGGCGCGAATTTTTCTCCTGAACAAAGGAAGTCGGGCCATTATCCACATCCAGAAGAATGGAATCGTAGCGGCCCGGTCCATTTTTAATGCACTCGAAAACATCTCGAGTCAGGACCTCCACACGAGGATCATCGAGCAACTTGCCATTGAGTTCTTGGAGAAACTCGCGATTCCAGGCGACCACATCAGGAAGCAATTCCGAAACCTGTGCGAGGGCTTTGGGCCCCGATATTTCGAGAACTCGCCGCAGGCTGAATCCCAGTCCCAGCCCACCAATAAGGATCGTGGGTCGTTCGACGGTGCTGTGGAATTTGCAAGCGAGGTCGGCCAAAAGAAGCTCCGAAACCGTCGAGTTCGAGCCCATGAGTTGGCGTCCATTCAGTTTAAGAAAATACTCCCCGTCATGCTCATGAAGGGAAAATCGGGAGCCGTCGGGCGTTCGAGTCTCGGCAAGATTTCGAAATGGAATCATGCGGCCAACCTAGCCGCGTCCTTCCCTTCGGCGAGGAGATTCCTACCTCACACGGGTTCGCTGCGGGAGGCTCAGTAGATCTCCACAGGCGAGCGATTGCCGTCTTCAGGGCTCCGGTGTTTGGCCTGCTCCTCGCCGAGCACGGCTTCGCGGAGGGTGTAAATCTCGGCATCGATCGCTTCGAAGGCTTCCACCGAAAAGGGCGTGGGCGGTGAGAGTTTCGCCTTGCAGCGGGCGACAGACTCCAGCGCTTGGTCGAGTTTTTTGCCCATGGGATCGATGGCTTTTTGCGCGGCGGCCGCCATCTCCACGCGGTGGCAAATCATCAACAGGTCGTTCCCAGCCTCGATGCCGAGCCGCATCGTTTCGTCGAAACCGTAGTGGTTCAGGATCGCCCCCATGTCGAGGTCATCGGTCATAACCAACCCCTCGAAGCCCATGTCGCGGCGCAGGAGGTCGCGGATGATCACGGGAGAAAGCGAGGCAGGACGGTTGATGGCGTCGAGCCCGGAGACGGCGATGTGGCCGATCATCATGCTGTCGACGGATAGCGCGAAATGCCGGAAGACGGCGAGCTCATGGGCTTCCATGAGATCGCGCGAACGCTCGATGCGGGGAAGCTCGTGGTGGGGATCGAGCCCCGCGCTGGCATAGCCGGGAAAGTGTTTCCCGCAACTGAGCACGCCAGCGCCGCGGAGCCCGTCGTTGAAGGCACCGGCTTTTTCATTCACTTCCGCGACGCTGCGCCCGTAGCAACGGCCCCGAAGCGAGTTGTCGGCTTCGTCGTCGAAGGAAATGTCGAGCACGGGACAGAGGTCGAGGTTGAATCCAAAAAGGCGAAGCACGCGCCCGGTGATGTCGCCATGGCGGCGGATCAGCTCGAGATCCCCCTTGTCGCGGAGTTGCTGGGCATTTGGCGGTTCGCTGCCGATGAGCTTCAGGCGGGAAACGCGTCCCCCCTCCTGGTCGATCGTGATAATCGGCTCCACATCGCTCAGGTCGCGGAGGTCATCGATGAGTTTGCGAAGCTGCACGGGAGTCTGGATATTTCGACCGAAAAGAATGAACCCGCCGGGCTGGATTTTTCGGAAGAGTCGGGCGGAATCGAGATCGAGTTCGGCGCCCGGAACGCCGACGAGAATGAGTTGGCCGGGATTTTGGGATGGCATGTGCAGGGGAAAACCAGATTTCATGGCGCCTGTCGAAATGAATCCGCGCATGAAAATCGGCCTCTTCGGGGGCAGCTTCGACCCGATCCACCACGGGCACCTCATCCTGGCGCGCGATGCGATGGAACAGCTCGGCCTCGAGAAGGTCATTTTTATCCCAGCGAATGTCTCCCCGCACAAACTCGATCACCCCCCCGCCCCTGCCCATGCGCGCTGCGAGATGGTTGCAGCCGCCATCGCGGGCGAGCCGGGGCTCGAAATGGATTCCTGTGAAGTGGATCGTGAGGGCGTTTCCTTCGCAGTCGATACGGTGCGCTTGATGATCCAACGCCACCCCGCGACGGATTTTTTCTACTTCATCGGCGAGGACAATCTCAACGCCCTGCCCACTTGGAAGGACATCGAGGAATTGCGCCGACTCGCGCCATTTGTGGTGCTGGCCCGTGGCGGGACGCCGGCCAATCATGGGTTCCCAGTCGTCACCCGACACATCGACATTTCCTCGACGGATATCAGGAAACGCATTGCCCGAGGACTCTCTGTGCGGTATTTGCTCCCCGACAAAACATGCGAAATCATCCAGCGACTCGGGCTCTACCGGAATGAGCGACTCTGAAAAAACAGCCCACCTCTGCGCCTCCGCAGCGGCAGACAAAAAGGCGGGAGACATCGTTCTTCTGGACATGCGGGGAGTCTCGGATTTCACCGACTTCTTTCTGATCTGCTCCGGTTCCTCCGAGCCACAGCTCAAAGCCATCTCCTCGGCCATCCGTGAAAAAACCCGCGATGAAATCGACCGCCGCCCCGCTGCGGCCGATGGCTTCCCCGCGAGCCAGTGGATCGTGATCGATTACGGCGATGTCATTTGCCACATCTTCCTCGAATCCCGACGCGGCTTCTACGACCTCGAGGGTCTGTGGAGCGACGCGAAACAGGTGAAAATCGATTCTTAAACCGCTATGGATGGCGTCGATGATGTCGAGGTCGAGTGCCCTCACTGCGGGGAACTTTTCGGCATCCTGGTTGATACCGGATTCGGCTCCGTTGAGATGATCGAGGACTGCTCGGTTTGCTGTCACCCGATCCAACTCACACTCCGATTTGAAGGCGGAGAATTGATTTCGATCGACGCCCGGGCCGCCTAAATTCCGATGACTGCGGACTTTCTTTTCGACCGCCCAAGGAAACCTGCGGGGTTATTCGGCAAATCATTTTCCATCGCCCTGCTCCTCGCGGGCTACTCGGCTCTCTGCTGGCTGGCTTTTTCGGAATCGCTCCGGAATTGGGAAAAGGTCTGGGGTTACCGTGAAACATTCTGGAACGGCTGGCTGACCACTGTGCAAATTTCCGCCGCCGCCCTCATTCTCAGCAGCCTCATCGGTGGCGCCACCGCACTGGCGCGCCGCTCGAGTTTCCTTCCTCTCCGCTACACAGCCATCGCCTATGTCGAGACCGTGAGAGGTCTGCCGCTGATGGTGCTGGTGCTTTTTGGTTTCTACGGTGTGGCCAACGCGCTCGGATGGCAGGATCGCGTTTCGGCGGGCATCGTCATCCTCTCGCTCTTCAGCGGAGCCTACATCGCCGAAATGATCCGCTCAGGCATCGAGAGTGTGGGCCGCTCTCAATGGGACTCTGCCCGCGCTATCGGCCTCACGCCCACGCAGACCTACCGGTTCGTGGTATTTCCACAGGTCCTTCGCCAAACCCTCCCCCCGCTCGCAGGCCAATTTTCCTCGCTCATCAAAGATTCCTCCCTGCTTTACATCATTGGAATCCCCGAGCTGACCTTCGCAGCGAATCAGGTGAATTCCGCCACCTACAGCACATTCGAGAGTTTCGTTCCGCTCGGCATCTGCTACCTTTTGCTCACTCTTCCCGTATCGCTTTGGACCAAGCGCCTCGAAAAGAAAACCCGATATGAAACCTGAGCTTCTCCCGATTCTCGCGGCTATCGTTCTGGCGGGTTGCCAATCGGTGGAGACCTTCAATCAGGAAACACCTCCGGAATACATGACTGCCACGCGGGCTGATTTCTTTGCTCGAGGCCCGGCCCAATCAACTCCTGCGGAAAAAATCGAGAAGGATACTTTCGTCAAAGTCCTAAAAAAAGACTCCGGCTATGCGGTGGTGAAACTGCTCGATGGCCGGACGGGTTACATTCCCTATTTCGAATTGAAACCCGCCCCGCCCGAGGCCCCGGAGATTCCTTTCGATCCCGCCATCGTTGAGGAAATCATCGAAGTCCCCCTCCCCGACTTCGCCGAAATACCCGACGAGGTGCCCGAAAAACTCCGCAAGCGATGAAAATCTCCCTCCGCCGGATCGCTAAATCCTACGGCGGGCAATGCGTCTTTCGATCCCTCGACTTCGAAGTCGAATTCGAGCACACCCTCGCGCTCGTCGGCCCCTCGGGCGGTGGAAAATCGACTCTCCTGCGCCTCCTCGCCGGACTCGAACTGCCGGACTCCGGTGAAATCCGAATCGATGGGGACCTCATTCCGTCCGATGAAGCCGGCCTCCGTGCCCATCGCCAAAAGCTCGGCGTCGTCTTCCAAGCCTACAATCTTTTCCCCCACCTCACTGCCCTTCAAAACATCCGCCTCCCGCTCGAGCAAGTTCACCGCCTTTCCACACAAGAAGCCGACTCGCGAGCGAAGCAATTCCTCGCCCGGTTCCAATTACTCGACCATGCCGAAAAACAACCCGCGCAACTCAGCGGCGGACAGCGCCAGCGGGTCGCCATCGCCCGAGCCCTCGCTGTCGACCCCGCTTTTCTTCTCCTCGACGAACCCACCTCCGCACTCGATCCCGAAATGACCGCCGAGGTTTTGGATGTCATCGCCGAACTTCGAACCTCTGAAAAACCCATCATCCTCGTGACCCACGAAATCGGATTCGCCCGCCACACCGCCGATCTCGTCGCCCTTGTGGCCGACGGCGGCATTCCCGAATGCTCGCCAGCAACCGAATTTTTCGACCGTCCACAACACGCCACGACCCGACGCTTTCTGCAGCGGGTTTTGAAATACTGAGCGCCGATTTCTCGCTTTTCCTCACACCCACCTGCATCTAGCTTCCGCCGCTAAAACATCCCACGCGCATGCCAAAGGAAAGACTCCACCTCGACGCCCTCGATCAGTCGAAATCCATCACCCAAGACGAATACAAAACCAAGTTGCGAACCCTCCAGCTCGAGTTGCTCTCGATGCAACTTCAGCTCCTCGAGAAAAAAATCCCCGTCATTTTCCTGATGGAAGGCCCCGACGCCGCCGGCAAGGGAGGCACGATCAAACGCGTTTTCGAGCGCCTCGACCCGCGCCTCCTATCTGTCCACTCCATCAATAAACCCACCGAGGAGGAATTTGCCCGCCACTACATGTGGAGATTCTGGACGAAAATCCCGGCCCGCGGCCACATCGCCGTGCTGGACCGCTCCTGGTATGGACGCGTGCTCGTCGAGCGCGTCGAGGGATTCTGCTCCACCGACGCCTGGAAGCGCGCCTACGAGGAGATCAATCAGTTTGAGAAAATGCTCATCGATGACGGCACTGTTCTCATCAAGGTCTGGCTTCACATTACCAAAGACGAGCAGCTCGACCGCTTCAAACGCCGCGAAGCCGATCCCTACAAACACTGGAAAATCGGCGATGAGGATTGGCGCAACCGCAAGAGCTGGGATGAACACATCGCGTCCGCTGAAGACATGTTCGAAAAAACCAGCACCGACCTCGCGCCCTGGACCGTCATTCCCGCAAACTACAAGTGGTATGCCCGGGTCAAGACCCTCAAAACAGTCTGCCGCGAAGTCGCCAAGGCCCTCGGCAAATAGACCCTACCAGACCGGCGTGGGATACTCCCCGGAAGCCGCCAGCTTCGCCAGCGACTCCGCCACAAACGGCCTATCCTCACGGTAGGTCACACCAAACCACGGACTCTCCACCGGCAAAACTCGCACCGTCGCCGAACCCGAATCAATCATCTCCGCCACCGCGCTCGGAATGTAAAATTCGGATTTGTCCTCGCCTGCGTGGGCCTGCAAAAAGCGATGCAGCCCCGCTTCCAACAGAGGGAAAACCGCCGGAGTCAATCCCCAGCAATTCATCGAGACCCGCTCCGAGCCTTGAAACTCCGACCCGTCCGCCGCATCGACGACACGCCCGCCCACACGCTCGAGCTTCGTGTGCTCTCGCACCGAAACCAGCAAGCCATCGGCATCCTTCTGGCAAACCCCGCGCGACACACTGCCATTCTCGGAAAGTGTGGCTTCTAACCGGAAGCCCGCCATGCAAAACCGCGTGCTGTTTTCATCCAACCCACCCAAATACTCCCCCACCGCCGCAATCGCGGGGCGCCCATAAAAATCATCCGCATTGATCGCTAGAAACGGCGTATCCACCGCCTCGCGAGCGCACCACACCGCATGCCCCGTCCCCCATGGCTTTACTCGCCCCTCGGGAACCGAAAAATCCTCCGGCAGGTCATTGAGTTGTTGAAAAGCGTAGCCCACATCGATCCGGTCCTCAAACCGCCTCCCCACCCGCTCTCGAAATTCCACCTCAAAATCCCGTCGAATCACAAAAACCACCCTCGAAAACCCCGAGCGCACGGCATCGAAGACCGAGTAATCCAGCAGCGTCTCGCCATTCGGCCCCACGCCATCCATTTGTTTGAGGCCACCATACCGGCTCCCCATCCCAGCAGCTAAAACAACAAGAGTCGTATTCATGAAAGAGTAGAAAAAAGCTCGGGCCGGCGAGATTCGAACTCGCGACCTCCTCGTCCCGAACGAGGCGCTCTACCAAGCTGAGCCACGGCCCGATAAAATTGATTGTGTGATATTTATAAAAGTGAAAAAATCCCCGAAAAAAGCACTTGTAACCTGATTTTGTAACCTGCTATTTTTTGGGCATGAGCAAGCACAAGAAAACGCAGGAAACAGAGTCGGATTGGTCAAAGATTGGTCCATGTCTTTATCGGTATCGGAAAGCCAACTACTACGCTTTGGTTCGCTTCAAGGGCAAACAGATTCGCCAGTCTCTCGACACGGACGACTTAGAGTTGGCGCGGCGCAAGTTGAAGAAATTCCGCTCCGATCTGGAGACAACCAAGCCCAGCGAATCCCGCCGCACCATCGCCATGCAGTCTGAGACTTTTCTGGCCGGTCTTGTCGGCGAACCCACCACCAAGGACAACGCCACCCGCTCCATCAAGAACCTCGTTGAGCATTTCGGTGGCGACACACTTATCAAGAAGGTGACCCCCTCCGATTGTCGCGCATGGATCGCCACTTTTGAATTGTCGGCGGACGCAAAAAACAAACGCATCCAACATGGTCGCCAATTTTTTCAAGCCGCCGTTGATGATCAAGTCATCCCCTCGAACCCCATGGAGGGGATGAAATACTTTGTCCGAGCCAAGCGGACCAGCATTACACCCTCCGACGAGCAGTTTCTCGCCATCGTCGCTGACCTCCGCGCCCAGGTGTGGAATGGACATAGCCGAAACGATTCCGCCGACTTCGTAGAACTTGCCGGTCGCCTTGGTCTTGGTCAGGCCGAACTCGCCGGCATCCAGCGCCAGCACATAAATCTGGAGGCCGACGAGATCGTTGTTTTTCGCAAGAAGATGAAACAAGGATTCACGATCCCGATTTATCCCGAGGCGAGGCCGATCATCGAGCGCCGGTTGGAAGCCATGACCGAGGGGCCGGAGCAAAGACTACTGCCGCAGGACGACTGCAAGAAGGGACTCGCCGCCGCCTGCAAGCGCCTTGGTTTTCCGAACTTTGAGCCGCGCTCCCTCCGCCGCTATTTCATCACCAAGGCACTCCGCCTCGGCGTGGATGTCCCGACCATCGCCCGCTGGCAAGGCCACAGGGATGGCGGCGTCCTGATCATGTCTGTCTATGGCGACATCGTTCGCATGGATCACTCGCAGAAAATGGCGAAACTCCTCGCGCCCAAGCCGACCGGCGACAACATCGCGCAATTCATGGCAGCAACCGCCTAGTCGCGGTCGCGGTTGAACCCCGAGGACATCAGCGCCACCGCTTAATCGACGCGATGCAGGAGCAAGCGGGCGAGCTTCTTCACTAAGCTCCCCTCCTCCGCGCTGACGCACTCGCCACTCGCGGCCTTCTCCAAGGCTCGGATTTCGCCCCCTGTCGCGTAGTCCATCACACCAGGAGAATCTAAAACCTCACCGGCAAGATTCGCCAGACTCTCGGTCTCTGAAAAATCCGATGCAGAACTCGCAAGTCTCGCGTTTGCGCGTGCGCTCCACCCGACCCAGCAAGGCAATTCTGGACGAAAAAAACCGAGGATTTCGGCTTTTAGCACCACCTGCTCGTCATCAGACAGGAGATCGATTTTTCGTCGTATTTCGGCGACTCTTTTTTGAAATGATGGCACCGCCCCAAGGCCGGACAATTTGACCGGAAAAAACCTCCGCACCCCCAGAGGAAACCCGCGACCTTCGCGCCCTTTGCTTCTTTCAATCACCTCTCGAAGGGCAACGGCATCAATCAGCCCTTTCTCTATTTCAAGAGACGGATTTTTCTTAACATACCGAGATATTGTTGAGCGATTTACTCCGTAAATTCGAGCGGCATTCGCACGATCTCATTCACCGCCGATGACGGCTTTCACCTCAATGGCCGCCGGGTGCAGTTGAAGGGAGTGAATCTGCACCATGATCAGGGGCCCTTGGGCGCGGCGTTTTTTCCCCGCGCCATGGAGCGGCAGCTTCAGATCATGAAGGAGATGGGAGTCAATGCGATCCGCACCTCCCACAACCCGTCCGCGCCCGAGTTGCTGGAACTTTGCGACCGCATGGGGTTCGTGGTTTGGAACGAATTGTTTGACAAATATGGACCCACCGCCGGTGTGCAATGCGGGATCGACGAGTTCGTCAAAACCTACGCCGAACGGGAAGCGAAGAATTTCATTTTGCGCGACCGCAATCACCCGTGCGTGGTCGTGTGGTCGATTGGCAATGAGATAGCCGATCTGAAGAAAGAACACGTTGATGCCATGGTTGGCTATTTCAAAAAGTATGACACCACCCGACAGAACACACTCGGCAGCCACATCCCCGCCCAAGCCTCGAACAGAATCATCGATGCCTTGGACACCTGTGGATGGAACTATGGCCGAAAGTATATGATCGCGCGCAAAGCCTATCCGAAAACGCCAATCATCTACAGCGAATCGGCTTCAGCCTTCTCAACTCGCGGTGCCTACAAGTTGACGCTGCCAAAAAATAAGACGGATTGGGGCAACGATGCGGAGTTGACATCCTACTCATTGACCTCGGCTAAGTGGTCGGATATCCCGGAGATCGAGTTTGAAGGCATGCGCAAGGATACCTTTGTCGCCGGTGAGTTTGTCTGGACCGGTTTCGATTATCTCGGGGAGCCCACACCCTTCGACCAGGCCCGCAGCAGCTACTTTGGCATCGTGGACTTGGCCGGACTCCCCAAGGACAGTTATTACCTTTATCGCAGCCATTGGATGCCTGAGTCACCCACCGTCCATCTCTCACCGCATTGGAATTGGCAAGGGCATGAGGGCAAGCCGGTGCCGGTCTTTGTTTACACCAACGGCGACGAGGCCGAACTCTTCCTCAATGGAAAAAGCTTGGGTCGTAAAAAGAAGGCAAGCGGGGATCTACTGGATGTCGCCAACTTGGCCTATGGCAAAGTCACATCGGCCAGCAGTGATGAGTTGAAACAGGATACGCTGGGCAATGTTCAAGAGGAAAATCTATCAGGCAAAGCGATTGATGGGAATCCCTCGACGCGGTGGTGCGTCAGCAGTAGCAGCTACCCGCAACACTGGCAGGTAGACTTGGGCGAAGTCCGGGAAATCTCCAAAGCGAATATCACTTGGGAAGCGAATAAGGGGCGGTATGACTTTGACCTCTTGGTTTCCATGGATGGCGTGAAATGGGACAAGGTCGATGCCAAGGTGAGCAGGCCGAGTGGTCTCTCCGAAGTGGACTTTGAAAAGCTCAAGACGCGCTGGGTGCGCATCGAGATCAAGGGCGGTCCGGGCTCGGCGAGCATTCGTGAAGTCGAAGTTCTTGAACGCGATATGAAGACGGAAGACCCGTATTTTAAAATCGTCGATAGCTACCGCCTCCGTTGGCTCGAGGTGCCCTATGAAGCGGGCGAAATCAAGGCCGTCGCCTATCAAGCCGGAAAAAAACTCGGTGAGGCCGTTGTCAAGACCGCCGGTGCAGGCGCAAAACTGAAACTCACCGCCGACCGCAGCCAACTCAAAGCCGACGGCATGGATCTGTGCTACGTCACCGTCGAAATGACCGATCAAGAGGGGAATTTGTGCCCGTTGGCCATGGACAAACTGACCTTTGCCGTCGAGGGTGCCGCCCGCCTGAGCGGGGTGGACAATGGCAATCAGATGGGCCACGACTCCTTCACCGACTCAACCCACCCGCTGTTTTACGGGAAAGCCGTCGCAGTCCTGCGCAGCATTCCGGGGAAATCCGGAGAGGCCGGCGACCAGAGAAAGACCCCGGAGTTTCCCCCAAAGCGGTTGTGGCGCCACTCGAATTCGAGCTCAAAGTTGGTCAGAACCTTTCGGGACTTCAGCCCTCCATGGGGAACCCCCGTGCAATGAAGTGATCCAGGCTCCTTACCAAATTGAAAGGTCTCCGGATCACAATTTACCGCCGCAAAATCAGCCTCTCCTAGCACCTTCCACTCGGAGGCCGAAAGCACTTGGAGCGACGAAAAAACAGCCAGCACCACTCCAGACAGGAACGCAGATCGATAGGGCATCATCGGAGGATCAGTATCTCGCTAAAACTTGGGATCAAACACAAACCTGTTCACAAACTCATTCCGGGATTGCGGAGCGTCTTGTTGAGTGCGAATCGCCGCCCGAAGCGCGCGAATTGCATCGGCGTGGTCCATGTCACCGGCCTTCGGATCGGCGTGGATTTTCTTGGCTTCAGCCAGTGCGTTCTTGAGCGCAGTGGTGCCGCCTGTTGCTGAGCCGGCGGCTTCATCGCCGAGCTTGATCAATGCACTCAATCCGGGTTTCCACGGGAAGGCATTTTTCAGCGTTTCCGAAGTGATTTTTGGCGATTCGTTTTTGGGGCGGGACATGACAGGGAGGATGGGTTCCGAGGTGACGCAAAAGCGGTTCTCATCAAGCAGCAGAAAGATCGCGTGCGTGGCACCGGGCGGCATCTCTGCTTCCACCCGCCCGTCGGAAATTCGCGCCGGTTTTTCAAACCATTCCTCGCGATGCCCTCGCGTGGTGTCGAATGGCGCTGGATTCAACGTGTAAAGGAGCTTCGCTTCGCGGATGGCTGATTTTCCCTCACCCGATTCCAATGTCGCCCACACGAAGTCTTCCTTGGATCCAGTCTCCAGGACTGCGGGCACGGCTTTGCGCTCCGAGGCGGAATACACCATCGACTCTCTGTTTTTGTAGGGGAGCGGCGCACCGGATTTTTCCACGAAGGCATTTAACTCGGAGAGCATGGCATCGCGCCGCGCTGGCTCCTGGGCAGCGAGATCGGTTTTTTCGCCGATGTCATTAGGTGAACCATCCTCATTGTAGAGCCGGAAGAGCTCGACCTTGGGTTCACTATTCGCTCCCCCCTTCACACCGAAATTTCGGACCAATTTCCAATCCCCCTTCCGGATCGCCATCGACATGTGGGCGGGAAATGGAAAAAACCAATACAGCGACTCGCGAGGGGTGGAATCCGCCAGGAGCACGGGACCATCCCCTCCGTGAAACTGAGGCAGGAGACTCCTTCCATCCAGAGCCAGCGAGGGGTCTGGCTTCATCCCGGCGATCTCCATGAAGGTCGGAAAAAGATCCACGAGAGTGATCGGGGTCTCACAGGTTGTGCCGGCTGGCACATGCGGCCCGGCGACCAAAAATGGAATTCGGATGCCTCCCTCATAGGTGTTTTGTTTTCCACCAGTGAGAGGGAAGTTGTCGGTGTAGGGCAGGACACCGCCGTTGTCGGAATCCAGAATGACATAGGTGTTGTCGATCAGCTTGTGCCCGGGATTCCGTGGGTCGTCGGTGGTTTCGAGGAAATCCAAGAGCTTCCCAACCATCCAATCGAAAGAATCAACCATGCTCGCGTAGTAGGGATTCGTGTGTCCCCCCTTGCCCTTGTTCAACTCCGCATCCGGATCGGTGGGGAATTCATACCCCATCTTTTTCAAGTAGAGCTCGAAGCGCTCACGGTCTCGCGTCTGGATCGGACCATGCACAAGAAATGTCGCGAAATTCAGGAAAAATGGCTCGTCCTTGTGTTTGTCCATGAAGCCAATCGCCATGTCGGTTAACTTGTCGTAGGGACGTCCGTCGGCATCCGCTTGAAAGGGATCGTCCGCTTTGTCGGTGGCGAAGTCCGAGAGCCGGTCTGGCTTCATTTTTGACCAGATGCCAAAAAAGGCGTTCTTTTTTCCATCCCTCGGATTCCAGAGTTCCTCGTCATTGTAATACTTCTCGAGGTTTTTGTTGCGCTCGCTGAACCCAAAGTCGAAGCCTTGGTCAGTCGGGAAAGGGTAGCCTTCGGATTTGCCGCCCGAGTGCCACTTGCCGATGTGGGCGGATACATATCCCGCCTTTTTCAGCGTATCCGGCAGCGTCGGCTCACGATCGGCCAAACCATACGAATAAAACGGCTGGATAGTGGGATTCTCCACCCGATGCGGCGCAGGAATCATGCCTCCATCGACATGGTAAACCCCGGTATTCACTGGGTGCTGGCCCCGCAAGAACGCAACCCGCGAGGGGGCGCATGAGGCAGAGGGAGAGTATGCCTGCGTGAACCGGCGAGACATCTTCGTCAATCGGTCGAGATTGGGC
>CALFPA010000088.1 GCA_937919825.1 uncultured Spartobacteria bacterium
CGCCCGTCGATCAGGTCGCGGTTCTTGTAAAGATAGGTCAGCCCGGACCAAGTCGAGAGCGCGACCATGATCGGCACAAAAATGTGCGTGCCCGCCCACCACGCGCTTTCAAACCAGGTGGGGTGGGCAAACTCCTTCCACGCGAGAAGGAGCAGGAAGTAGAGAATCGTGCCCATTTGCCAGAAGGTCTTGTGTTTTCCGAGCTTGTCGGCGGGCACCACGATTCCTTTCGAGGCTGCGAGGGAGCGCAGGCCGGTGATCAAAAATTCCCGGGAAATGATCAGGGTCACGGCCCAAACGGGAATTACCTCGTAAGCGACAAGGCAAATGAAGGCGGCGGCGGTGAGAATCTTGTCGGCCAGCGGATCCATGAGTTTGCCGAAATCGGTGACGAGTTGGTGACGCCGGGCAATCTCGCCATCGAGCCAATCGGTGAATGTGGCGAGCAAGAACAACCCGAATGCCGTGCTGAAGCAGTAGGGAAAATTCACCGAGAAACAGAAAACGAAAAACGCCGCGAACCCGAGCCTCGCCAGCGTCAGGCGGTTTGGAAGATTCATGCGAAGGTGGCGAACGGCGTGCAGACCGGGATAACAACCATTATAAATCCCCCGCGACGGCTGATTGCCGGGAGGCGTGGGCATGCGCCACGGCGATGTATTTTTCCGCGCTCTGGCGGAGTGAAACCAATTCCTCGGGCGTCAACTCGCGAACGACCTTTGCCGGCGATCCGATCACCAGCGAGCGCGGCGGGATTTTCGCTCGTTGGGTTACGAGAGCCTTGGCCCCGATGAGGCATTCATCTCCGATCTCGGCCCCGTCGAGCACCGTGGCTCCCATTCCCACCAGACACAGATCGCCAATCCGGCAGGCATGAATAATCGCCGAGTGGCCAATCGTGCAGTTCGCCCCGATCACCGCTGGCATATCGTCGGCCAGATGAACAATGGCTCCGTCCTGCACATTGGTCCCCTCCCCGATCATGATCGATTCGATGTCTCCGCGAAGCACAGCTCCGTAGAAAACACTCGAGTTTCTGCCCAACCGCACATCCCCGACCAGAGTCGCATTAGAGGCAACAAAGGCCGCGAGCGAGGTATTGGGTTGCCGTCCAAGAAATTTATTAAGGCGCTCGTCGATCGTCACTAGCGGGGAGAGATTTTGAAAATGAGGAGCCTAGATTCTTTTGCGTTTCGCCTCGGCGATCAATTGAGCCTCTGCCTCAATCCAGTCCGTCGAGGGATCTCCGGGCCAACCCATCGTCTGGCGGCGCTCACCAATATAGTAGGCGCGGGTGGCGATCTGGTCCTGACTAATTACTGAGGCAGGAGCCGAAGCGGCGGGCTTGGCAAGCTTGGCTGGCGCGGCTTTAGCCTTGCCGGGAGACTTCGTTGCAGTTTTGAGGGCCTTCTTGGCCGCCGGAGCGGCTGACTTCTTGGCTTTGACCACCTTGGTCTTGGACTCTGCTTTGCTTTTTTTGGCTGGCATAGTGCGTGATTAGTGGAACTCCCCGCCGGGATTTGCAAAATAAATCTTCAAAAAAATCCGACCGGAATTAGTTTTTGGCTGTGACTGCTTTCCTGATTCGCTGGTTGGTGACGACCATCGCCGTATTCGCCGCCGAAAAAATCATTCCCGGCATCCATTGCAACAGCGCCGGTGCCCTCCTTGGGGCCTCGCTGCTTCTGGGAATCATCAATGCCTTCGTTCGGCCAATTCTGCTCCTGCTCAGTATTCCTTTTATCATCGTAACGATGGGCCTTTTCATTTTGGTGGTGAATGCCCTGATGCTGATGCTTGTGGCCCAGATCGTCCCTTCGTTTTCTGTGGATGGCTTCTGGAATGCGTTTTTCGGATCCATGGTGATCAGCCTTGTGAGCTGGATTTTGAGTTCCTTCTTCCGCACGAGTGACGGGCGAATCCACTCCATCACTCATCACCCCTCGATCAAAAAAGCGGACGCCCGCGTGATCGAATGAGGCTCTTCGGGTCCGGTGGCGGGCATGTCAAAATCTGTGGAATCACCCGCGAGGAGGACGCCCTCGATTGCGTGGAAGCCGGCACCGACGCGCTGGGCTTCAATTTTTTTCCCGGCTCCTCGCGTCACATCCCCTTGGATTCGCTCCAATGGATTCGTCAGCTCAACGGCTTGGTGGACCGCGTGGCGGTCGTCGTGAATCCCGAGCCCGAGTTGCTCGACACGCTCTGGCGGTCGGGTTGCTTTGAGATGATCCAATTCCACGGTGATGAATCCCCCACCCAATGTGCGATGTCGGGAGTGACTAGCTGGATGAAGGCCATCCGCGTGCGTGACGACGAATCCCTCGCTGAAGCCAACCGCTTTTCGACCCCGCACATCCTGTTCGATTCATGGTCGCCTGCAGCCTACGGGGGAACGGGAAAAACGGCGGATTGGAAAATGATCGGCGCGTTTGTTGCGCAACATCCCGAGCACCGCTTCGTGCTCGCTGGAGGCTTGAATCCCGACAATGTCACCGAGTCAATTCGCGTCGTCCGACCCGCTGCCGTGGATGTCGCAGGCGGCGTCGAGGAATCACCCGGAAAGAAAGACCCCTCCAAGGTCCGCGCGTTCATTCAAGCCGTCCGCGCGGCGCTTTGAATCAAATCCCGCTGGCCCTCGACCCGTTCGCGGTTTAGATAAACCGCTCCTCGAAAACCATGGCTCGATCCAAACTCCTCATCGCTTGTCCCGAGACCAATGCAGACCTGCTTTATCTCGGCGGGTTCCGCGCGCCCGACGCCTTTGCGTATCTTGAGACGGTAGGCAAAAAACACATTCTGCTCAGCGACCTCGAAATCGATCGTGGCCGCGCCGAAGCGAAGGTTGATTCCGTCGAGGCCTTCTCCGAATTTTCCAAACTCGCCGAAAAAACTCCTGGCAAAACCCCCTCCTACTCGAAAGTCATCGCGACCTGGCTCCTCTCCAAAAATGTCAGTGAGGTTAAAGTCCCGACGGATTTTCCCTTCGGCCACGCCCGCGATCTGAAAAAAGCCGGCATCGATGTGAAGCCCGTTCGCGGCCCGTTTGTGCCAGAGCGCGAAATCAAATCCCGACCCGAGGTCCATGCTTTGGAAAATGCCATCCGCATCTCGGAGATCGGAATGACCCGTGGCATCGAAGTCCTCCGCGCCTCGAAGATTCTGAAGGACGGCGCGCTGTCCTTCAACGGCACGCACCTGACCTCCGAACTCCTCCGCATCGAGATGGAAACCGCCGTGGTCCGTGCCGGGGGCGAGGCCCGCGGGGACACGATCGTCGCTGGTGGCCAACAAGCCTGCGATCCCCACCATCGCGGATCGGGTCAGCTTTTTGCCAACCAACTCCTCATCCTCGACATCTTCCCACGCGACATTCGCTCGTGCTTCCACGGCGACATCACCCGCACGGTCGTTCGGGGCCGCGCCAGCGAGGAGCAGCGCCGACTTTGGAACACCTGCTTGGAGGGCCAAAAACTCGCCCTCGATGCGATGAAACCCGGGGTCGAAGGCCGCATCATCCACAACATGGTGAAAAAATTCTTCACCGACCAAGGCTATCCGACCGAGATTAAAAACGGCCGCTGGCAGGGATTTTTCCACGGCACCGGCCACGGCCTCGGCCTGGAAGTCCACGAGTCGCCGAGATTTTCCGAAGCCATTTTCCAGCCCGGCCAAATCCTCACCGTGGAGCCTGGAATCTACATGCCCGGCCTCGGCGGCGTGCGCCACGAAGATGTCGTGCTCATCACAAAAACCGGCTCCAAGCTCCTGACCCGCCTCCCGAAACCTTTCGAAATATGAGTATCGCCCAGCGCGAAATCGCGCGACGCCGGACCTTTGCCATCATCTCGCATCCCGACGCCGGAAAAACCACCCTCACCGAAAAATTCCTGCTCTACGGCGGCGCCGTTCAACTCGCCGGCAGCGTGACCTCGCGCAAGAACCAGCGCGCCACCACGAGCGATTGGATGGAACTGGAAAAACAGCGCGGCATCTCGGTCAGCTCGACCGTTCTGCAGTTCGACTACAACGGCTGCGTGGTGAACCTCCTCGACACGCCGGGCCACAAGGATTTCTCGGAGGATACCTACCGCGTGCTCACCGCCGTGGATGCCGCCGTGATGGTGGTGGACGCCGGCAAGGGCATCGAGTCGCAGACGCGAAAACTCTTCGAGGTTTGCCGCAAACGCGGAGTGCCGATTTTCACTTTCATGAACAAGCTCGACCGCCCGGCCCGCCCGGCTCTCGAGCTTTTGGATGAGCTCGAATCCGTCCTCGGCATCCACGCGATCCCGATGAATTGGCCACTCGGCGACGGGCCCGAATTTCGCGGCGTGTTCGATCGTGAGCAAAAGACGGTCCACCTTTTCGAGCGAACCCCTGGCGGCACCTACCGCGCTCCGGTTTCTGTCGCGGGGATCGATGACGCCACCGTGAGCCAGGCGCTCGCGCCGGATGTCCACAAAAGGGTCCGCGATGAACTCGAACTCCTCGAAGGCGCAGGCGCGGAATTTGATTTCGATGCCGTCCGCGCCGGGAAGGCTACGCCGGTTTTTTTCGGTAGCGCCGCGAACAATTTCGGCGTTCAGCTCCTGCTCGACAACTTCCTCCGCCTGGCTCCCCCACCCGCTCCGCGCCAAAGCGGCGAGCAGGAAATCGAGCCGGCTTCGGAAAAATTCTCGGGCTTCGTTTTCAAGATCCAGGCGAACATGAACCCCAAGCACCGCGACCGCGTTTCCTTCATTCGCATCGTCTCGGGCTGCTTCCGCCGCGACATGAATGCCCACCATGTCCGCCTCGGCAAACCCGTGCGCCTAGGAAATTCCCAGCGCCTCTTCGCGCAGGAACGCGAGACCGTGGATGAAGCCTGGGCCGGCGATGTGGTCGGCATCGTGGGGAATTACGATTTCTTGATCGGTGACACCGTGAGCGAGGATTCCACGATTCGCTATGAAGAAACGCCACGCTTCGCGCCCGAGTGTTTCGCTTACCTGCGGAATTCGAGCACCGCGAAATTCAAACGCTTCCGCGAAGGCCTCGACCAACTCCTCAAAGAAGGCGTCGCGCAGCAGTTCGAGCTTCCCGACTCGATCCAGCGCGTGCCGCTCCTCGGCGCCGTCGGCCCCCTGCAATTCGAAGTCATGCAATACCGACTCGAGACCGAATACAGCGCGGATTGCCGGGTGGAGTCCGCCCCGTGGCAATTCGCCCGCTGGCCGCATATTGATGGCGCCCCGCTGACCGAGCGCCCCGATTTGCTCCTGCCCAGCGGCTGCGTGATGGCCAAGGATGCCTCCGGATTTTGGGTCGTTCTTCTTCCGAGTTCTTGGACGATTAGTTATCTCGAGGAAAAAAATCCCACGCATTCCTTCGGCGCCGAGCCACCCTCGCCGCCACGGGCCGGTTGAGCGAGGGACAAAAACAAGCTTTGGGGTTGCCTAAAAAAAGCTCTTTGGTATTAACCACGGCTCCGCTTTCGGAACCATTCCGGTTTGGCCACCCCTCTGCCAATCTAGGAAGCCCCCAATGGGCCGAATACCGGGATACCGACACCACGACATGCCTTTGACCACACTTTTTGCAGCAGTTCTGACTTTGGATGCGCCGACGATTTTTCCGAAAGGCGATGGCAGCGGATCCTTTGTCGACTGGCTCTCAAACTCGATCTTCGTCAGCGCTTTTGTCTCCCTCCTGATCATCTGGTTCGCTCGCAAAGCCACCCGTCAACTCTCCGTCGTGCCCGGCCCGGCGCAGAATTTCTTCGAGGCTCTCGTGCAAGGCCTCTACGACACGATCGAGGGGATCGTCGGCCACCACATGGTCGCGCGGGTTTTTTCCCTGCTCGCCACGCTCTTCATTTTCATCATCGTCTCAAACTGGTTCGCCCTCCTGCCCGGCGTCGGCTCGATTGGCTGGGGAAACGACACGGCCCAAGGCTTTGAGGTCACCACCCCGATCCTCCGCCCCACCACAGCAGACCTCAACATGACCCTCGCGATGGCGACGGTGTTCATGGTGTTCTGGCTCTACTGGTCTCTCAGCGAAGTGGGCGTGAAGAATTTCTTAAACCACCTTTTCGGCGTGAAGGGCGGGCTTACCGGTATGATGGCCGTTATTTTGATTCCGGTATTTCTCTTCGTCGGCGTCATCGAAGTCGTCTCGATCGCCTTCCGCCCTGTCTCGCTCTCACTCCGGCTGTTCGGCAATGTCTTCGCCGGCGAGAATCTCCTCTCCACCATGATCACTTTGGGAAAAAATCTCGGCTTGCCCGAGTGGGTAGCCTACCCGATGTCGATCATCGTTCCTGTTCCTTTCTACGGCCTCGAGCTTTTGGTCGGCCTGCTGCAAGCGGCCGTGTTCATGCTCCTCTGCGCCGTCTACATTCAACTCTCCACCTCGCATGACGAGGAGGAGCACTAAAAACACTTTCGTCTCCGGGACCGTGGCAAGACTGCGGGCGGCGACGGGAAAAACAACACACACCATAAAATGATACCACAACTCATCGCAGAAGCCGCCGCAACAGCAGGCGGAATTACGGGCAGCTTCACCCTCGCCATCGCTGGCGCCGGCGCCGCCCTCGGCATCGGAATGATCGGCGCAAAGGCCGTTGAAGCCGTTGGCCGCAATCCTGGCGCATCCGGCAAGGTGCTCACCCTAAGCATCATCGGCATGGCCCTCTCCGAAGCTATCGCGATTTACGCGCTCATCCTCGCTTTCGGAGGACGCTAAAAATCAAACGCCGGGACCGCGCGGCCAACCCGCCGGTCCCGGTTCCCCGGCTTTCCGCAGCAAACATCATTCGATTTTCATGGACACAGTCATCCAACTTTTTAGTCAGTTCGGCGTCACCTGGCCGAAATTCCTCGCTCAGGTCATCCTTTTCCTCACCGTTTACATCATCCTGAAGAAATTCGCCTTCGGACCGATCATCGCCATTTTCGAAGAGCGCCGCAAAACCATCGAAGAAGGCCAAGCCAACGCCGAGAAGATCAAGAAGCAACTCGCCGACTCCGAACTCCGCTGCCAGGAAATCCTCCGCAAGGCCAACGCCGACGCCCAGCGCATTATCGAAGAAGGCCGCACCAGCAGCGACGCCTCCTCCCAAAAACACATTCAACAAGCCATCAAGGACGCCGAAGGCATCATCGAGAAGGCCAATGAAAATGTGGAACTCGAGCGCGCCCGCATGGTCGCCGAGGTAAAGAAGGAAATGGTCAACCTCGTTGTGGACACCACCTCAGCTGTTGTCGGCAAGATTCTCACCGAATCCGACCAGCAACGCCTCGCGGCCGAAACCACCAAACAACTCGCCTCCTGATCCCTCAATGAAACTCAGCCGGGAAGCACGCCGCCAAACCAAGGAACTCTTCGAACTCGCGATGGTCGATGGCCGTCTCGATGCCGACCGCATCCGCCGCATCGCCACGGAAATCAGCGATCGCAAGCCCCGTTTCTATGTGCAGATGCTGAAATTCCTCACACGCCTCGCGCGGTTGGAATCAGCCAGGCACCACGCCGTGATCGAAAGCGCCACCCCGCTCGCTGATTCCATCCGCGCCGAAATCACCTCCAGCCTCATCGCCCGCTTCGGCGAAATCACTGCCGAATTTCACTCCAACCCGGAACTCATCGGCGGCCTCCGCGTCCGCCTCGGCAGCGATGTCTGGGATGGCAGCGTCCAATCCCGCCTCGAAGCCCTCAAACAATCCTGAATCCCATTTAAAAAACCATGAGCAACATCGTCCTCGAACTCGAAGAGAAAATCAGCGCCGTCAAAACCCAAACAGCCCGCCAGACCAATGTCGGCACCGTCCGCGAAATCGGCGACGGCATCGCCCGCGTCGAAGGCCTCAGCGCTGTGAAGCTGAATGAAATGATCGAATTTCCCGGCGGCATCATGGGCCTCGCTCTCAACCTGGAGGAAACCGAGGTCGGCGTCATCGTTCTCGGTGACTACACCCAGATCAGCGAGGGCTCCGAGGCCAAGACCACAGGCAAACTCCTCTCCGTGCCAGTCGGAAAGGGCCTCCTCGGCCGCGTCGTCGATGCTCTCGGACGCCCGATCGATGGCAAGGGCCCGATCCCGCACGACACCTCCTACCCCGTTGAAAAAATCGCGCCCGGCATCATCAAACGCCGCCCGGTAAGCCAACCGGTCCAGACCGGCATCATGAGTGTGGACGCCATGATTCCCGTCGGCCGCGGCCAGCGCGAACTCATCATCGGCGACCGCGCCACCGGTAAGACGACCATCGCGATCGACACGATCATCAACCAGGCAAAAATCAACCGCGCCGCCGAGGAAAGTGGCGACCCGAATTTCCGCCCCCTCTATTCCATCTATGTCGGCATCGGCCAGAAAAACGCCAACATCGCCCGCGTCGTCTCGATCCTTGAAGCCAGCGACGCCCTGAAATACACCATCATCGTCGCCGCCACAGCCTCCGACACCGCGGCCGACCAATACATCGCCCCGTTCGCCGGTGCCGCGATGGGCGAGTGGTTCATGGATCATGGCATGGACGCCCTCATCGTATTCGACGATCTCACCAAACACGCGAACGCCTACCGCCAGATTTCCCTCCTCCTCAAGCGCCCCTCGGGCCGCGAGGCTTATCCTGGCGATGTGTTTTATCTCCACAGCCGCCTCCTCGAGCGCTCCGCCCGACTCGCCGAAGATTGCGGCAATGGCTCGCTCACCGCGCTCCCGATCATCGAGACCCAGGCAGGCGATGTCTCAGCCTACATCCCGACGAATGTCATCTCGATCACCGACGGCCAGATCTACCTCGAAACCGATCTTTTCTACCAAGGCATCCGCCCCGCCATCTCGGTCGGTCTCTCGGTTTCCCGCGTGGGATCCGCCGCCCAGATCAAGGCCATGAAGCAAGTCGCCGGTAAAATCAAAGGCGACCTCGCCCAATACCGCGAACTCGCCGCCTTCGCTCAGTTCGGCTCCGACCTCGACGCCAAAACCAAGGCCACGCTCGACCGCGGCGCCCGCATCGTGGAACTCTTCAAGCAACCCCAATACAACCCGATTGCCGTCCAGACCCAGGCAGTCATCCTTTGGGCCATGCAGAAGGGCTTCTTCGACGCCATCCCCGTCGATAAAATCAAAACCGTGCAAAGCAAACTCGTCGAATTCATGGAGACCCGGAAGTCCGCCATCCTCGACAAAGTTTCCGCCAAACGGCAATTCGATGAAGAGGTCGAGAAGGAACTCAAGGCCGCCCTCGAGGAGTTCAAGTCCTTCAACACGCTGTAAAAAATGGCGAACCTCCGCGACATCCGCCGACGCATCAAGTCGGTCAAAAACACCGCCCAAATCACGAAGGCCATGCAAATGGTCGCGGCCTCGAAGATGCGCAAGGCCCAGCAAGCCGCCCTCGCCGGACGAGACTACGCCTTGCTTCTCAACCGCGTGATCGTTTCGCTCCGCGACGCCATCGACTCGACTTCCCACCCCCTCCTCGAACAACGGGCCGGAGGCAAGGAACTCGTCGTTTTGATGACCACGGACAAGGGACTGTGCGGCGCGCTGAACACCAATGTGCTCCGCGAGGCCGCCAGCTACGATCCCGCGAAAACGCTTTTCATCAGCATCGGCCGCAAGGGAACCCAATTCCTCGCCCGCTTGAAGCGCCAAATGATCGCAGACTTTCCGCTTCAGGAGCGCCCGACTTTTCCAAAGTGCAAGCAGATCTCGAAATTCTGCATCGAGAAATTCCTCGATCACACCGTCGACAAAGTCACGCTCCTCTACCCGCGCTTCGTTAACACTCTCACGCAGACTCCCACCGCCTTCCCGATCCTGCCACTCACCAGCATCGACGAAATCGGCATTAAAACCGATTACGAAGCGCTCCCGCCGATCGAAGGTGGCATGGAATTCGAGCCCTCGCCGAATGCCGTGCTGGAGTCCATCCTGCCCGCTTACATCCATTACTTGGTTTTCCAGACCCAACTCGGCTCCCGCGCTTCCGAACACAGCGCCCGGATGGTCGCCATGAAAAGCGCCACCGACAACGCCAAGAACTTGGTCAAAGACCTCACGCTGGAATACAACAAGGCCCGCCAGGCCGGCATCACCAACGAGATTCTGGAAATCGCCACCGCCCAACTGGCCCTCAGCTAGGCGGGCACGACCGTGCTCCAACTCACCGTCCTCGCCTCCGGCAGTTCGGGAAACTCCCTGCTCGTTTGTGGAGAATCCACGGCCCTGTTGGTCGATGCCGGAATCAGCGCACGCCAACTCGAAACCCAGATTCTCTCCCTCGGCATCACGCCCCAAAATCTCGCTGGCATCCTGCTCACCCACGAGCACGGCGACCACACCCGCGGGCTCAAAGTTTTCTGCTCCAAGCACCGCATCCCCGTTTTCACCAATCCCCTCACCGCTGACAGCCTCCGCAAATCCGCCATCGACACCGAGTGGCGCCTCTTCAACAGCGGATCAGCCTTTGAAATCGCCGAACTCCGCATCCAACCCTTCTCCGTCCCCCACGACGCCGCTGACCCCGTAGGATTCGTCATCTCCTCCGCCAACTCCTCCCTCGGCATCCTCACGGACCTCGGCTACGCCACGCGCCAAATCATCCACGCCGTCCAAGGCGTCAACGCCCTCGTGATCGAAACCAACCACGACGAAGCCCTCCTCCAAAACGACACCAAACGCCCCTGGTCCGTCAAACAACGCATCCTCTCCCGCCACGGGCACCTCTCCAACCAAGCCGCCGCGAAGCTCGTCGCCGAAATCGCCACCGAAAACCTCCGCCACATCCTCCTGGCCCATCTCAGCGAGGACTGCAACTCACCCACTCTCGCCAGCGAAGCCATCCGGAGTCAATTCAGCTCAATAGGTTTACCCCACCCCGAAATCCACTGCCCCGGGCACCCCCCACATCCCCTCCCCCATTCCATTCAGTTTTAGAATTTGAAAAATCCACTGCGGCTTGGCGTTTCAGATGCTGGTATTATTCGCGGAATTCGATGCCGGATCTTGTGCGGAGGGCGGCTTTGATGCGGTCCGTCGCGGCATTCACTTCGTCCGCTGTGAGCGTGCGCTCGGGGCTGCGGAAGGACAGTGAGACGGCAAGGGATTTTTTGTCAGCGGGGATTTTTTCGCCCTTGGGGTCGGTGAAAAGATCGAAAAGACCGATCGATTCGAGGAGGGGTTCCTTGAGGGATTCGATGGTGGCGCGGACTTCGCCGTAGGGCAGCGAGAGGGGCGCGGTGAAAGCGATGTCGCGGGCCGAGCCAGGAAATTTGGCGAGCGGGGAGGTCGTGCGATCCATGGAAACCAGAGTGCGCCATGTGGCGAGGTCGAACTCGGCGGCGAGGACGGGGGCGTTGGCGCCGAGCTGGCGGGTCACGCCGGGGTGAAGCTGACCGAGGAGTCCGATTTTTTTGCCGTGCAGGAAAACCTCGGCGGCAGCTCCAAAGGGGCTGGGCGGGCTGGGAAGAGGGTTTGTTTCGACTGCCCCGAGGTCGCGGACGGCTCCGAGGAGATCGAAGACATCCCACGAACGGGTCGTGCCACCGCGCCAGTCGACGGAAAAACGGTCACCAGTGACCACGAGAGCCAGACGGGGGAATTCCCCTGCTGGGGTGAACACCCGACCGACCTCGAACAGCGGGATCGATTTCGCGCCTTGGTCGAGATTGCGGACCACGGCGGCGAACAGGCCAGGAAGGAGGCTGTTGCGAAGTTGGGACTGGTCGTCGCCGAAGGGATTTTTGAGCGCGACGGATGCTCCAAAATCTGCGGCGTCGGCATTCGAGACGAGGGTGCTCGTGCGGCCCTCGTGAAAACCCATGCCGGCAAGACGGCGGCGGAGGTCCATCGCAAAATCGTAGGCCAGATCCGCGTCGGAACTGCCGGCGAAGAGGCCTTCGGCGCGGGAGGGGATTTTTTCGATTCCAACGACACGAGCGACTTCCTCGATGAGATCGGCCTCACGAAGGATTTCGCGACGATATCCGGGGATTTCCCATTCGCCGCCTCCCGAGTTGATCAAGCCCACGCGGACAAGGGCCGCGTCGATTTCAGCATCGGAAATTTCCAAGCCGAGAACCGATCGCACGCGGTCATGGCGAAGGGAGATTTTGGCGCGGGGCGGAAGTTCACCTGCGACCTCGAGGATTTCGGAGGCGGTGCCGCCTGCGAGTTGAAGAATCAATTCGACAGCACGGGCGGAGGCGGTGGCGACGCCCTCGGGATCGACGCCGCGCTCGAAGCGGTAGCTGGAATCGCTGAAAAGACCCAGCGAGCGCGAGGCGCGGCGAACGCGCGAGGGTTCGAAAAATGCGCTTTCGAGAAGAATGTCGGTGGTGGACTCGGTGACTCCGCTCCCCTCGCCTCCCATCACGCCCGCAAGGGCAACGGGGCCGTTGTTGTCGGCGATGACGAGGGATCCGGCGGGGAGTTTGTATTCCTTTCCGTCGAGAGCGTGGAAATTCTCGCCTTCTGCAGCAGCACGAACGCGGATGTCGCCCGAGATTTTGGCGGCGTCGAACGCGTGGAGTGGTTGGCCGAGTTCGAAAAGAACATAGTTCGTGATATCGACCACATTATTGATCGAACGCAGACCGACGGCGGCGAGGCGGTCGATGAGCCATTGTGGGCTGGGACCGACTTTGACGCCCGAGATTTTGCGAAGGGTGTAGAAAGTGACTTTGTCGGCGGGGTCCGATAACAGGCGGGACGCCTGTTCTACATGGGCTGGGAGCTGTGGGGATGGATTTTTAACGGGGTAGCCGGTGAAGACGGCGATTTCTCGGGCGACGCCGAGATGGCTGAGCCAGTCGGCGCGGTTTGGAGTGATCTCGAGTTCGAGAATGGTTTCGGTCGGGAAAATCTCCGTGAGCGGAGTTCCGGCAACGGACTCAGGAGGCAGAATCAAAAGGCCCTGCGCGTCCTCGGCGAGGCGGAGTTCCTTCGCGCTGCACATCATGCCCTCGCTCTCGACGCCGCGGAGCTTGCCTGGCTTGATTTTAAAATCGCCGGGCAGGACGGCGCCGGGCAGGGCGAGCGGAATCTTGTCTCCGACCTTGTAGTTTTTTGCGCCGCAGACGATCTGGCGGGGATGCTCAGAGCCGTCGTTCACCTTGCAAACGCTGAGTCGGTCGGCGTTCGGGTGCTGGACGGATTCGAGGATTTCGGCGACGACAACCTTGTCGATCGCAACGCCACGCTCGAGGATCGCAGCGACCTCAAGCCCCGCGCGGCGGAGGAGGGTTTCCAAATCGGACGCCGGAAGTTGGCAGTCCACAAAATCACGGAGCCAGTTGAGCGAGATTTTCACGGGTCAGAATTGTTTGAGGAAGCGGAGGTCGTTTTCCACGAGCATGCGGATGTCGGGAATGCGCGAGAGGTTCATGGCAAGGCGCTCGAGACCGAAGCCGAACGCGAAGCCGGAGACTTTTTCAGGATCGTAGGCGCGGTCGCCGCGTTTCTTGCAAATTTCCTCAAAGACGGCGGGATCGACCATGCCGCAGCCAGCGAGTTCCATCCACTCCCCGCCCAGCGCGGCGGCCCGGATGTCGATCTCGTAGCTGGGTTCGGTGAACGGAAAAAAGTGTGGGCGGAATTGAATCTCGGTGCCCGTTCCGAAAAGCTCGCGGAAGAAAAACTCCAGCGTTCCCTTGAGATCGGCGAGCGACACGCGCTCGGCGACATAGAGCCCCTCCATTTGGGTGAACTGCGCGAGGTGCGTGGCATCGACTTCGTCACGGCGATAGGCCGATCCGGGCGCGATGATACGAACAGGTGGCGGCGTGTTTTCCATCACGCGGATTTGAACACTCGAAGTGTGCGAGCGCAGGAGACGGCCGTCGGGAAGATAAAAAGTATCCTGCTCGTTGCGGGCGGGATGGTCGGGCGGGGTGTTCAGCGCGTCGAAACAATGCCACTCGGTCTCAATGTCGGGTCCGTCGGCAATGGCAAATCCCATGCGGCGGAAACAGCGCACAGCGCGGTCCATCAACTGCGTGAGCGGATGGAGAGTTCCTGGAGCGGGAAAAGTGCCGGGCAGCGTGAGGTCCAGTGAGGCGAAGGCGGCTGAATCAGCGGCATCGAGAAGGCGTTTTTGGGATTCCTCCAAAGCACCAGTCACCGCCGCGCGAAGGTCATTCAGGATTTTGCCGAATTTCGGGCGTTCCTCCTTCGGGACATTGCGCATTCCCTCGCTGAGGGCCGTGATCGCGCCGCTCTTGCCGAGGTATTTTAAACGAGCCGCCTCAAGCGAAGAGGCGTCGGTCGCGGAAGCAATCTGCGCCAGAGCCTCGGCGCGAAGGGAGTCAACTTGCTGTTCCATGGGTTTTCAAGATTTTGACCACGGAGGACACAGAGAGCACAGAGGAGGAAAGAATGCATGCAGGCAAAGAGTTTTCTTCCATGCATGCAGACCCGAGACTACTTCGGGCGCGAAGGTTTTTTAAGCCTCCGTGCCCTCTGTGTCCTCTGTGGTCAATCCTCAGGCCGCTTTTTTCGCTTCGAGGGCGGTGCGGACCTTGGCGATGATCTCGGCAAAGGTCGGCTCGTCCTTGACGGCGATGTCGGAGAGGACCTTGCGGTCGAGGCCGATGTTCGCGGACTTGAGGCCCTCGATGAAACGGCTGTAGGTGAGCCCGGCGGCACGCACGGCGGCGTTGAGACGGGTGATCCACAGAGCGCGGAAATTGCGCTTGCGGGTCTTCCGGTCGCGGTAGGCCCAGTATTTCCCCTTCATCTGGGCATCTTTCGCGTAGCGGAAGAGTTTGGAACGGCGGCCACGGTATCCCTTGGACGCATCGACGACGCGCTTACGACGGGCGCGGCTGGCTGGAGCATTGGTTGCTCTTGGCATGTTATCTAAACCCCGAGTTTCGGCGGGGCCTCCTTGGAGCGGTTGTTCGTTTGGTTGTGATCCCTGGACTCACCGGCTCCAGTATCCCCGAAAAAAATCAGGGCAGTCCAAGAGATCAAGTTTCAGCGCAAGTTTAGTGACTGAAAGGCAGGCAGGCCTTGATGCGGTCCACCACGGTATCGTGGACCACGACCGACTTGGCCATGTGGCGTTTCTTCTTGGCGCTCTTACTCGCCAGAAGGTGGCGCCGCGAGGCTTTGTTGCGAACAACTTTGCCTGTCGCGGTGACCTTGAAACGCTTGGCCACGGACTTGCGTGTTTTGCTTCGTGCTATGGATTTTGGCATTGGAAAAGGGTGCGGACCTTAGCAACTGCATATTGGGTTGCAATGATGTTTTTCATCCTGGCGTGAATTTTTTTGAAAAAAACGGCGGGGTTTGCGCGCGGGCGGGCTTTTGTGATTGGATGCGGGACTATGAATCGTGTGGCTTATCTCGGACCGGAGGGAACTTTCTCCGGGATCCTCGCCCGGCGGCGTTTCGGCGCGAAAGCCGATCTTATCCCCTGCCCTGCGATTGACGGGGTTTTCGAAAGCGTTCTTTCCGGATCGGCCCCATTGGGATTGGTGCCGGTGGAAAATTCCTCCGGCGGCACGGTGCATGACACGATCGATCTTTTGATTCGGCATGCCGGGTCGATTTTCATCATTCAGGAACTCTCGCTCGACATTCGCATAGCCCTGCTCGGCCACCAAGGCGCGGCGCCGAGGACGGTTTTTTCCCACTTCACGCAAATCAAGCATCACAGCGAGTGGCTAAAAAAACACCACCCCGGCGCGCGATTGGTGCCGGTCACCAGCACGACGATGGCCGCCGAGAAGGCCGCTGCCTCGAAATCCGCCGCCGCCCTCGCCTCACCCGGAGCCGCCAAAATTTACGGACTCGATGTGCTGGAAACCCCTGGTCGCGGGAGCGAAGTGAATGTCACGAATTTCTTCACGATTGCACGCCAACCCTCGCCCTCCGCCGACTCCGACCGCACAGCCTTCGTGGCGGCGTTGAAGAATACCTGCGGTAGCCTGCATGCGTTCCTCGGGCCATTTGCGAGGCAGAAAGTGAGCCTCACTCGCATCGTCTCGAGACCCGTTCCAGGGCAACCGCAGACCTATGTTTTCTACATCGAAATCGAGGGCAGCCCGACTTCCCCAAAAGTCCGCCGCGCCCTGGAACTGGCCGGGCGCCAAGCTCGCTCACTCCAAAATCTCGGCAGTTTCCCGCTGGGGCGGAGATTTCGATCCTGACTTGTCAAACCAACCACCCTTTGCAAAAAACCACCATGCTTTCGATCTTACGCAAACTCTCCGCCAGCCTGATTCTCTCTCTTCTCGCCGCCTCTCCCTCCTTCGCGCAGGAAGCCACGATCACCGTTAAAAAAAACGACGCCATCAATGTCGCCATGAAATCTTTCGGCGGACCCGATGGCGGGCTCGCGAGCAAGATCGTCGGGAATGACCTCGACCTCTCGGGAGTCTTCAGCATCGGCCTGCCTGAACGATCGACCTACTCCATCGGCGGAATGGCCGGCGGCGGCTCACTGCAAGGCAGCGTGACCGACACTCGCGGGAGTGTCGTTCTTCAAAAGACCTATTCGGGAAACATCCGCGAATGCGCCCATCAATTTTCCGATGACATCGTGGAAACCCTCACGGGAGGAAAAGGGATCGCCACCTCGAAAATCGCCTTCGTCAGCAACCGCTCCGGTTCCAAGGAAATTTACATCGCGGATTATGACGGCGCGAATACCGTTCAAGTCACCCGCGACGGCGCGATCAGTGTTGCTCCGGCGATTTCTCCCGATGCCCGAAGAGTCGCCTACACCGGCTACCAGAGCGGCTATGCGGACATTTACCTGATCGACCTCGCCAGCGGATCACGCACCAGAATTCTGAAATTTCCCGGCACCAATTCCGGCGCGAGCTTTTCGCCCGAGGGGAGCCGGATCGCCTGCACGCTCAGCCGCGACGGAAATCCTGAACTCTACATCGCCAGCGCGAATGGCGGTGGCGCAAACCGACTCACTCGCACGAAAGGCGTGGAATCTTCTCCAACCTGGGCGCCCAGCGGTTCCGAAATAATTTTTTCCTCCGATGATCGCGGAGGCCCCCAACTTTTCCGCGTGAGCGCTGCGGGCGGATCGCCCCGACTGATTTCGACCGGCTACAGCTATTGCACGGAGCCGAGCTGGTCTCCAGACGGATCGAAGGTCGCATTCACTGCACGCCAAGGAGGGTTCAACATTGCGTTGGTGGACCTCGCCAGCGGCATGACTCGAATCCTCGCGCAGGGTCAGGACCCCGCCTTTGGCCCGAACTCCCGCCATATTATCTATAGCGAAGGTTCCTCGCTCGTCCTGCTCGACACAGTCAAGGGCCGCCGCACACCGATCGTCACCACGCTCGGCAAAGTCTCCGAGCCAAGCTGGTCTCGCTGACCCCTAGTAGAACCGCTCTTGTCGGCGGTTATATTTCACCAAGCCAAACCCGGCGATCGCCCCGCCAAGGTGGGCCGCATTGCCGATGTCGCCGAACCATCCGGTCAGTATCAGAAACAGGGAAACGCCGGCCACGATGATTCCCAGCCACATGGCGCGCATGCGAACCGGAATCACAAAAAAGATCAGAGCCGTGACGGGCATTTGAGGAAACATGGTCGAGAAGGCGGCGACCAATCCACACACCGATCCGGAAGCTCCCACGACCATGGCCGGCCCTGGGCTGAGTGCCACCTGCAGCAAGCCTCCCGCGATGCCGCAGAGGAGATAAAAAATCACAAATCGGCGCGCTCCGAAAATCCGTTCGAGGATATTTCCCGCAAACCAGAGGCCGAGCATGTTGACCAGAAGGTGGAAAAATCCGGCGTGAACGAATTGGTAGGTGACGAACTGCCAAATCATCCCCTTGGCGAGACCGCGACCGCTCAGGCCAAAGATGCTGTCCGCGAAGTCAGCCAGCGACGGCGAGACGCCCATGAGAACAAAAACGAGAACATTGATGGCGGTCAGCGCCTTGACGGCGGTGATTTGGAACCGGCGATTTCCTTGAAACACGCGGGGAATCTAGGGTCGGGTGGCGGCGTTGTCGATGCCTGGCCCGATTCCCACCACGCCTCGAACGCGGCGCATCACAGCATCTGCCACGGCTGCGGCTTTTTCGGCTCCATCCGCGAGGATTTTTTCGACATGCCCAGGGTCGGCCTCCAACTCGACGCGCTTGGCGCGGAAGGGCGCGAAGTATTCCCACACGGCACCAAAGAGGCGTTTTTTGAGGTCTCCGTAGCCGGCCCCACCGACACGAAAATCATTTTCCATCGCAAGATGGTCCGCCTCGGACGCCACCAGCTTGTGAAGAGCCAGGATCACCGAGCCCTCCATCGGCTTTGGCTCCTCGACCGGGGTGGAGTCGGTTTTAATGCCCATGATTTTTTTTCGGAGCACATTCTCCGGAGCGAAAAGATCGATCGTGTTGTGGTAGCTCTTGCTCATCTTCGCGCCATCGAGACCGGGAACGACAGCGGTTGATTCCTGGATCGCCGGTTCCGGAAGTTTAAAAATCGACCCGAAGATTTCATTCATCTTGATCGCGATGTCGCGGGTGACTTCGAGGTGCTGCTTTTGATCGCGCCCGACGGGCACGATATCGCTATCGTAAATCAAGATATCCGCGGCCATCAGCACCGGATAAGCGAAAAGGCCGTGAGAGGGAGCGATTCCGCGAGCGGTCTTGTCCTTGAAAGAATGACAACGCTCGAGCAACCCCATCGGCGTCACGGTGCTGAGGATCCACGCCAATTCCGCGACTTGCGGGACATCGGACTGGCGAAAAAAAACGGAGCGGGCCGGATCCAGTCCACAAGCAAGGAAATCCAAAGCCAGTTCGTGGACATTGGCTCGAAGCGCAGCGGCATTGTGAACGGTCGTGAGAGCGTGGAGATCGGCGATAAAATAATACGCCTCACCCCGCTCCTGAAGCTCGATGGCAGGCTTCATCATGCCAAAATAGTTGCCGAGGTGCGGCGTGCCGGACGGCTGGATGCCGGAAAGAATTCGCATCCGCGAGGACTATCATTTCTACGCGAGCAGGAACGAACTTTTTTACTCAAGGCGTGCACGCCGGACCTTGCGGAGCCTGAATAGGATTGAACTCAGCGGGGGCGTCGGTATCGTCCCGAGCAATGAAAATCCGCGAAAGCCGTTCGCTGCAAACCTTGTTGGCGCTCCTCCTCGGGGCCGTATTCCTGGGCCAAGTCCAAGCGCAGGAAAGTTACATCATCTTCGACAACCAAACCGGGCAAATCCTCGAATCCGAAAAACCCAAGGAGAAACTCCAAGTCGCCAGCCTTACGAAGATCGCCACCTGCATGGTGGTTCTCGATTGGGCGAACCTCCAGAAAGTCGATCTTTCCATCGCCGTGCCGTTGTCCAACGCCGCTTTCTCGAATGGCGCGAGCAGTTCCGCCGGTCTCCAGCCTGGGGACTCCGTGAGCCTCCGCGACCTGATGTATTGTGCCCTGCTCGCCTCCGACAATGTCGCCGCCAATGCGCTGGCCGACCATGTGGGCTCCCGCATTCCGAATCCCCAAGGCTTGGACTCGATTGGAAATTTCGTCGCCCAGATGAACGCCCTCGCCCGTTCCTTATTCATGAAGCGGACTTTGTTTCTGAACCCCTCCGGCATGGATAACCTCCCCAAAGGCCGAGCCCTCCCCTACTCCACGGCTGAGGATTTCGCCCGCCTCACGCGCCACGCCTACAACGACGCCGCCTTCAAATTCTATGTCGCCCAGAATTCCCGCGTGATTCATCTCTTCCGCAACGGACTCGACAACCCCATCGAAATCAAAAACACGAACGAGCTTCTGGGTCAGAACAACATTGATGGAGTCAAAACCGGCCGCACTCGTCGTGCCGGAGATTGCTTGATCGTCTCTGCCGACCGCGCTCCAGAGGCGCACCGAGAGGGTGAGACCGTGATGGTGACCCCTCGCCGCATCAGCGTGGTCCTTCTCGGATCTCCCGATCGATTCCGTGATGGATTGCAACTCCTCCGCCGAGGCTGGGCAATCTACGACTCCTGGGCCTCGGAAGGTCGCCCAACTGAAAAAGGATCCACCCTTTGAGTCCCGCTCCCTTGGATCGCAAACGGATCGGCATTCTCACGAGCGGCGGGGATTGTCCCGGCCTGAATGCCGTGCTTCGCGCGGCCAGCCGTGCCGCTGAGAATCTGGGTTGGGAATTGATTGGTTTCCACGACGGCTTCGAGGGCTTGCTGGCTCCGGACGAATTCACCGTGCTCGACCGCAAGGCGACCTCTGGAATCATGCACCTCGGCGGCACGATGATTGGCACCGTGAATCGCGGGCAATTTGTAAAGCGCGGCGGAGCGCGCCAACCGTCTTTCATCCCTGCCGAAATCCTCGGCAAGACTCGCCAGACCTTCCAAAACCTCGGACTCCACGCCTTGATCGTTGTTGGCGGTGACGGTTCGCTGAATACCGCTCTGCAACTTCACAAAGCCGGACTTCCCGTAGTCGGCGTTCCCAAAACCATCGACAACGACCTCGAGGCCACGGCCATGACATTTGGCTTCGACTCGGCGGTGGAGTGCGTGGCGAGCTCGCTCGACCGACTCCATACCACAGCCTCCAGCCACAAACGCGTCATGGTTCTCGAAGTGATGGGCCGCCATGCCGGCTGGATCGCGCTGCACGGTGGCCTCGCAGGTGGTGCAGATATTATTTTGATTCCAGAAATTCCTTTCGACTTCGAAAAAATCACCCAAGAAATTCTCCGCCGCGACCGCGTCGGAGCGAAATGCACGATGGTCGTCGTCGCCGAAGGAGCCACGCCGAAAAGTGGACGCCAAAGCCGCCACCACACCGCCAGCGGCGAAAATCGACTTGGCGGCATCGGGGAAATTGTCGGCCGCGAAATCGGAGAGCGCACCGGCAAGGAAGTCCGCACCTGCGTGCTCGGTCACCTTCAGCGAGGCGGCGCCCCGACCATGCTGGATCGCATTTTAGGAACGACTTTCGGCGTCAAGGCGGTGCAATTGATTGCCGAGGGGAAATTCGGCTCGATGGTGAGCTTCAATAACTACGAGACTCACGATGTGCCGATCGCCCAGGCGGTTCACAAACCCCGCCGAGTCGATCCCAACTCGCAAATCGTGAAAATGGCACGGGCGGTGGAGATTGTCTTTGGCGACTGATTTTTAATCCACCGAGCCGCAGTAGATCGACACCGCGCCGAACGCCAACTTGCGCGGTGGAGCGCAATGGAAACCGCAGGATTTCAGGAGTGCATTCATGACGAGGCCGCTTGGGAAGGTTTCGATCGTTTTACCAAGATACTCGTAGGCATCGCGCCGGCGGGTAGCCCAATGGGCGACACGCGGCAAGAGATGGTGCAGGTAGACGCGATAAAATTTCAGCACGAATTCCGAATCCGGAAGCGAAAAATCCATGATAAACAAAGCCCCGCCTCCACGCAGGACACGGTGCGCCTCCCGAATCGCCAAGCCCCAATCCGCCATATTGCGCAACCCAAAGGCCATGGTGACGACATCGAAGGTTTCGTTCTGAAACGGGAGGGATAACCCATCCGCCTGAATCAGATTCGGGACATGCTTGCGCCGCGCCATTTCGAGCATGGGCAGGCAAAAATCCGCCGCCACGACCTTCGCTTTGGGACAGGATTTCGACAGCGAAAGCGCCAAATCCCCGCTTCCAGTAGCCAAATCAAGAATATCCACCGGCTTCCTCTGCGCGACCAAACGCGCCAATTTTCGGCGCCACAGAAAATCCATGCCGCCGCTGAGCAGGTGATTGGCAAAATCATAGCGGCCGGCAATCGCCGCGAATGTTTTTTTTACAAACTCCGGATCAGACTGGGCGAGGGTTTGATTCACAATATGTTTTGTCCGGAAAGAATTGCTCACGAGAGGATTCGAACCTCCAAGGGTTGCCCCACACGGTCCTGAGCCGTGCGCGTCTGCCAGTTCCGCCACATGAGCGATGGGTCTGTAGCATCCCTCGAATCGTGCGCTCTGACAACCTGAAAAACGGGCGAAAATCATTGCGCTGCCAGTAGCCTCCCCGAGGCGACCTCTTGCTGGGGGCAAAAATAAGGGCTGGACAGAGATAGGTCAAAGCGGTATGCGTAACCCCTCATGCTTATGCAAAGAAAAAGTGCTTTCTCTAGACGCGGTCCCGATTTGGTGACGGAAGAGTTGGTGGCTGTTCTGACAAAAAAGACCTCCTTCGAGTTCAAACAATTGTTCGACCAAGTCCACGAACGCCTCCGGGCACGGAACGCGGCCAGCGGCGGGGAGGAAATGCTCCGTCTCCGCGCCTACGAGAAACTTCAAAACCTTGTCTCGCGCGGCATGGTGAAGAAAACCGGAAAGAAATACAAAGGCTTGGCCTCGCTCGCCAAGGCCCTCACTCCGGACGTCATTCCCATCCCGGTTGCCAAGTAAAACCTCCCGTCGATTCACAAAAAAACCCCGCTCGTCAATGAGCGGGGTTTTTTTTGTTTTCAGCGCCGGATATTTTAGATGCCGACTGGGTGCCAGGTGGTTTTGGGCTCAAGAAAGTGGCGGATTTGATAGAGGCCCTGAGCGTCGTCTGCGAACCAGTCGATGGTTTTTTCCGATGGGAGAAAAACGGTTCGCTTCACATGCTCGGCGGCCCCTTGCTGGATTTCGGTTCGCTCGGATTTGTTGGCGGCGGCGTAGACGGCACGCAAGTGCGCGTGGGTGGCCATCGTTGGGAGGATGTCGGTGCGGGTGCCGGTGAAGAGATTCACCACGCCGCCGGGGAGGTCGCTGACGGCGAGGATTTCGCCGAGGAGGATGGAGGGATAGGGCTGGCTGTGAGAAGCGAGGGCGATGACGGTATTGCCGCTGGTGATGGCGGGGAGGATCATCGAGAGCAGGCTGAGAAGCGGGGCTTCTTCAGGGGCGAGGATGCCGATGACGCCCATGGGTTCCATGACGGTGAAATTGAAGTGAGGCGTGGAGACGGGGTTCACGCTGCCGAGGAGGGACTCGTATTTATCGGTCCAACCGGCGTAGTGGACCGTTCGGTCGATCGCGGCGCGGACTTCGCGCGAGGCAGCGGCGGAATTTGGGTTGGTAAGTGAGAGGGCCGCGGCGAGTTCGTCAGCTCTGGATTCGAGCATTTCCGCGATGCGGTAGAGGATTTGGCCGCGGTTGTAGGCACTGCGTTTCGCCCAACCGGGGCCGGCCTTGGCGGCGGCTTCGACGGCATTACGGAGGTCCTTGCGGGTGCACAGCGGGATATTGCAAACGAAAGCCCCAGCGGAGTCCTTGTGCTCATAAACGCGACCACTCTCAGAGCGGATGAACGCGCCACCGACGAAGCATTTCGGGGTTTTGGTAATGGGCAAACGGGTCATGGGAGTCGGACAATGAGGTTAACCACGGAGCACACGGAGCACTCGGAGAGCACGGAGGGGAAGAAGAGGTAATGGGAAAAGCTTTCTATGGTTTTTTCTCCGTGTCCTCCGTGTTCTCCGTGGTGAAAATTCATAGCGCGGGTTTTCAAACAATTTGAGCGTAGTCGAGGAGGCCTTGTTTGCCGCCTTCGCGGCCGAAGCCGGATTCCTTGTAGCCGCCAAACGGCGAGGCGGGGTCGAATTTGTTGTAGGTGTTTGCCCAGACGACGCCGGCTTTGAGTTCGGTGGACATCTTCAAAATGCGGGAGCCTTTGTCGGTCCAGACACCGGCGCTGAGGCCGTAGGGGGTGTTGTTGGCTTTTTCCACAGCTTCCTCGGGCGTGCGGAATGTGAGGATCGAAAGGACGGGGCCGAAGATTTCCTCGCGGGCGATGCGGTGGCTGAGGGAGACATTCGAGAAGAGGGTCGGTGCAAAATAGAAGCCTCGTTTGGGGAGTTTGCAGGCGGGCTGGTGGATTTCCGCGCCTTCCTGGACGCCGCTTTTCACAAGTTCTTGGATTTTTTCGAGCTGCTTACGGGAGTTGATCGCGCCGATGTCGGTGTTCTTGTCGAGCGGGTCGCCGACGCGGAGGTGGCGGAGGCGCATTTTCAATTTGCGGAGGACTTCGTCGGCGACGCTTTCCTGAACGAGCAGGCGCGAACCGGCGCAGCAGACATGGCCTTGGTTGAAGAAAATGCCGTTGACGATGCCTTCGACGGCTTGGTCGATCGGGGCGTCCTCAAAGACGATGTTCGCGGCTTTTCCGCCCAGCTCGAGGGTGAGTCTTTTGTCGGTTCCGGCGAGGGTGCGCTGGATGAATTTGCCGATGGCGGTCGAACCAGTGAAGGCGATCTTCGCGGCGGCGGGATGGTGAATGATGTTCGTGCCGGTGTCGCCCGCGCCGGTGACGATGTTGACCACTCCCGGCGGGAGGCCGGCGTCCTGCAGGATCGAGCAGAATTTCATCGCCGTGACGGATGTGGTCTCGGCGGGCTTGAGGATGACGGTATTTCCGCAGGCGAGGGCGGGGGCGATTTTCCACGCCAGCATCAGGAGCGGGAAATTCCAGGGGATGATTTGGCCGACAACGCCGAGCGGGGCGAGCGTGCGGCCTGGCGCGGCATAGGCGAGTTTGTCGGCCCATCCGGCGTGGTAGAAGAAGTGGGCAGCGGCGACGGGGACATCGAAGTCGCGGGATTCGCGGATGGGCTTGCCGCCATCGATCGTCTCGGCGACCGCAAATTCGCGGGCGCGGTCTTGGAGGAGACGGGCGATGCGGTAGAGGTATTTCCCACGCTCGGCGCCGGAGGTTTTGCTCCATTTCGAGAACGCGGCGGTGGCTGCGGCGAAGGCGGCGTTCACATCGGCCTCATTGGCAAGGGCGATCTCGGAGACCTTTTGCTCGTTGCCCGGGGAGATGGAGTCGAACCACTTCTTCGACTTCGGCGCGGTGAATTGGCCGTTGATGAAAAGATCGTAGCGCGGCGCGATGTGGGCGGGGGCGGTTTCGGGAGCGGGGTCGTATTCCCAGAGGTCGCCGAAAAGGAGTTCGCGGGCGGGGTTATTTGGGCGTTTGGCGGGCATGGTTAGTAGCTACCGGAGGCTTCGCTTAAGGTGTAGGGGGCCTGGTAGGCGCCGGTTTTTTCCTTGGCGAGTTGGCGGACGAGATCGTTGAGGAGGGCGGAGGCGCCGAAGCGGTAGCGGGCGTTATTGAGCCACGCGTCGCCGAGGGTTTCTTTGACGGCGATGAGGAATTGGATGGCTTGCTTCGCCGTGCGGATGCCGCCGGCGGGCTTCATCGCGATCTCGGTTCCAGTCTCGAGGTAAAAATCCCGGATCGCCTCAAGCATGACCTGATTGTTTCCAAGGGTGGCGTTGGATGAGGTTTTGCCGGTGCTGGTCTTGATGAAATCACCGGGACGAAGGACGCGCATGGCGAGGAATGAGGCGGCACGGATGTTGTCGTAGGTTTCGAGTTCACTCGTTTCGAGGATGACTTTGAGCGTGGTCTTGCCGCAGGCGTCGCGGACGGCGGCGATTTCGTCCTGCACGAGGGCGAGTTCCCCGGCGAGGAAGGCACCGCGACTGATAACCATATCAATCTCATCGGCGCCATCGGAAACGGCAGCACGAACCTCAGCGAGGCGGGTGGCAAGCGGAGCCTGACCAGATGGAAATGCGGTTGCGACGGAGGCGATTTTCACGGATGAGCCGCGCAGGAGTTTCTTCGCGTGCTTCACAAGGCGCGGGTAAACGCAGACAGCGGCGGTGGATGGAATCGAGGGATCGTCGTGCGGGTGGAGGGCCTTGAGGCAGAGGGAGGCGACTTTGCCCGGGGTGTCTTTTCCCTCCAGAGTGGTGAGGTCGACCATCGAAACGGCGAGTTTCAGCGCTTGGACCTTCGAGGCTTTTTTGATCGAGCGGGTGGTGTATTTGGCCACGCGTTCCTCAATACCGACTTGGTCCACAGGGCCGATTTCGCTGATCAACGAACGGAGGGCGATGGGATTAGATCGTGCCATCACCGTCGATCTTGATCTGGCCCCGCCCCGTGCCAAGCCGAAAAAGGTGTCTTTTTTCTTGAGGCAAGTGACGCCAGCGATGATTTGATCATGGTGCAATGCTTTATCTGGCCTCTGCCCTTGTCGCATATTTATTGGGTTCGATCCCGTGGGGCTATCTAGCCGGCAAGATCAACGGCGTGGATCTGCACAAGGAAGGTAGCGGGAGCACTGGTGCGACGAATGCCCTCCGGGTTCTTGGCAAACCCTGGGGCTACACCGTTTTTGCTCTCGATGCACTGAAGGGTTGGCTGGCCGTGATGGCGGCTTTTGAAATAGGCATTCGATTTTTCGCCTCCTCACCATATCAATTGATTCCCGCAGGCGTGGTGGCGGCGATTTTCGCGGTCATCGGTCATAGCTATCCCGTGTGGTTGCGCTTCCAAGGTGGCAAGGGCATCGCAACCTCGGCAGGGATCATGCTGGCTCTCTTCCCATGGCCGGTCTTCGCCTCGGGATTGGCTGTCTGGCTCGTTCTCTTTTATTCAACGCGGTTTGTTTCTGTAGCATCACTCGGCGCAGCGGTGGCCCTACCGACCTCATCGGCGGTGCTGTGGTGGATGGGGGACTGCGACGCTATCCGCACCGCCATCGCGGCGAGCATGTGCGCGCTTGCCGTTTGGCGTCATAAATCGAATATCTCGCGCCTCATGGCTGGAACCGAAAAACGCTTCGAGAAAAAACCGAAGCCAGCCGCTTGATAAAAAAATGTTCGACCGGATCAGCATCATTGGCAGCGGAAGTTGGGGCACGGCTCTGGCCGTCATCCTCGCCGACCACGGCCTCCCAATCACACTCTGGAGCCACAACCCCGCTGTGGCCGAGGACATCAACTCGAACAGGATCAATTCCAGTTACCTCCCTGATGTAAAAATCCCCGCAACCGTCCGTGCGACCCCGGACTTGGCGGAGATGCTTTCCTCCCCCTTGATCATCTCGGTTCTCCCTTCCAAAGCCGTCCGTAAAACTGCCCAGCAAATCGCCGAACTGGGCCCCAAACCCGGAACCGTTCTGGTTTCCTGCACCAAAGGCATCGAACACGACAGCGGCAAGCTTATGAGCCAAGTCCTCGCTGACTGCCTGCCGGATTGCCGCATGGCCGTTCTTTCGGGACCGAACCTCGCCGTGGAAATCGCTCGTCGCATTCCCGCTGCGAGCGTGATTGGATCAGACCAGACCGATCTCTTGGAACCTCTCCAGCGGATTTTTTCGGTGAAAGGTTTTCGCGCCTACACGAGCGACGACATTCTCGGCATCCAACTCGGCGGAGCGTTGAAAAATGTCTACGCCATCGCCGCCGGAGTTTGCGACGGCTTCGGCATGGGCGACAATTCCAAGGCCGCCCTCGTCACCCGCTCGCTTGCCGAGATGACGCGCCTCGGCGTTTCGCTTGGCGGCCGCAAGGAAACTTTCTTCGGCCTCAGCGGCATCGGCGACTTGATGGTCACCTGCTTCAGCGCCCAAAGCCGCAACCGAAAATTCGGTGAGCGACTTGGCCGGGGAGAAACTCCCGCTGCCATTATCGACTCGATGAAAATGGTTGCGGAAGGCGTTCCCACCTCGCTCGGCGCTTGGCAATGCGCGCAACGCGCCGGCATCGAAGCGCCTATCACTGCGGAAATTTATTCCGCTCTCCACGAAGCCAAACCCCCGCGCGAATCAATCTCCGAACTTCTCGGTCGTCCGCCGAAACCCGAAAACGAAACCAGCAACTCGCGCCGGGCATGAAAATTGGATTTGTCCGCCGAGGCCACTCCGCCACCGGCGGTGCCGAGGCTTATCTCCTTCGACTCGCTGCGGCGCTCCGAGGACTTGGCCAGGAAACCTCCCTCATCACCTCGCCGGACTGGCCCGCTGATCGATGGCCCTTTGGCGAAATCCTCCGCTTGGAGGCCTCTTCTCCACGCGAATTCGCCGACGCATTTTTTAAAAAAAACACCGGTTGCGACATCCACCTGAGCTTGGAACGAGTCCCGGGCAGCGAAGTCTACCGGGCCGGCGACGGAGTCCATGCCGCTTGGCTGGATAGACGAAATGCCTTCGAGCCCCTCTGGAAGCGCCTCACGCGCGGCCTCAATCGAAAGCATGCCCAAATCCTCGAACTCGAGCGCCGCGTCTTCGATCCCCAAAATACCCGTGCGATCATTGCCAACTCCGCGATGGTCCGCGACGAAATCCTTGCCCGATTCCCCTACCCTGCCGAACGAATCCACATCGTCCGAAACGGCATTCAGCCTTGGAGAGATTTACCAGAACGCGAGGCATCCAGGAAAAAATTCCAGATCGACCCAGAGGTTTTGTGCCTCCTTTTCCTCGGCACTGGCTGGGAACGCAAAGGCCTTGCCACCGCGATCGGTGCGTTGGACAACCTCGACTCCACGACGCTCCTCGTCGCAGGACGCGGCCCCGCCGATCTCTATCGCCACGACAAGGCGCGATTCCTCGGTCCGGTCTCCGACATCGCCTCGCTCTTCTCCGCTGCAGATTTGCTCGTTGCTCCAACATGGTATGACCCTTTTTCGAATGCCTGTCTCGAGGCCCTCGCCGCCGGATTGCCTGTGATCACTACCTCGGCGAATGGCTTTTCCGAAATCCTCACGCCGGGCGTCCATGGCGACATCACGCCCGCCGGCGACAGCCTCGCTCTCACCGAAGCGGTGGGAAAATGGCGCAACCCCGAAAAACGAATCGCCGCCCGCGAAGCATGCCGCCGCCTGGCTTCCGAGTATTCCATCGAACGCAATGCCCGCGAGACTCTGCAAATCCTCACTCGCGCTGCGTCCTCCTCGTCGTAGTGGCTCTTGATTGCCGGAGTGGAAATCTTGCCATTGCCCACTCCACCTCGCCGCGTTAGTTTCCGATTCGTCAGGGGCCATGGACTGCGGACCGGCGAACCCCGCCAGGGCAGGAATGCAGCAACGGTAGCCAGCTCCTCTTTGCCGTGGACCTCTGACACTTTCCCCTGTCTTGACTCGTTTTCGGGGAATTATAGCCTCCGGCGAATGGCCAAAGTCTCGCGCGAAAGTGTTCGCGAAATCCTACATGCCCATCTAACCGGCAAAGGTCTTCGGAAGACCTCCCAGCGCGATGCCATTATCGAGGCGGCCTTTGGCACGAACGATCACTACACCGCCGAGGAACTTCTCGTGATGGCGCGCAACATCGACCGTTCGGTCTCCCGCGCCACGGTTTACCGCACCCTGCCGATCCTTGTGGAGAGCGGGCTCCTGCGCGAACTCGACCTCGGCGGCGATACGAAAATCTACGATCCCAATTTCCTCGAGCACCCAACGCACAACCACCTCGTTTGTGTGGATTGCAAAAAAATCATCGAATTCGAGGATCCGAACATGGAACTGCTCGAAAACTGCATCTCGCGCCGGCTGGGATTTTCTCCCACCAACAAGCGCCTCACCATCGAAGCCCGCTGCGACGAGTTCCAGCAGCGCGGCACTTGCAAAAAAGCCAATCTGGAGGGTGCGAAAGCCTAAACGCCGATGTGGAAGGGACGATTTAAAGAGGAGCAATCCGATCTCCTCAAAAGCTACGGCGAGTCGGTCTCAACGGATTGGCAACTTTACCGGCATGACATCGCGGGCAGCATCGCCCACGCCCGTGCGCTGAACTCCGCAGGCATTCTCAGCGGGGAGGAATTTCAAAAAATCGAGTCCGGCCTGCGCCAAATCCTCGCCGAGATCGAGGAGGGCCGCTTCGAGTTCCTGATGGACCTCGAGGATGTCCACATGAACATCGAATCGGAGCTCACCAAGCGCATCGGACCGGCCGGCGCGAAGCTCCATACTGCCCGCAGCCGCAACGACCAGGTCGCCCTTGATTTTCGACTCTGGCTGCGCGAAGCCTGCGATGCCCTCGCTCAAAAGCTCCAAGGCCTGCAACGCGAACTCGTCGGTCTCGCCGAGCGTCACCGCGGCGCCATCATGCCGGGCTACACGCACCTCCAGCGTGCCCAGCCGGTCTTTTTCGCCCACCACCTTCTGGCCTATGTGGAAATGCTCGACCGCGACGCCGGCCGACTCCGCGACGCCCGCACCCGGATGGACGCGATGCCTCTCGGCTCTGGCGCCATCGCAGGATCGACGATTCTTTTGGACCGCGAGGCTGTGGCGAAGGAGTTGGGATTTCCTCGTGTTACCACCAACAGCATGGATGCCGTGGCAGACCGAGATTTCGCGTGCGAGGTTTTGGCGGCGATTGCGATTGCCGGCATGCACCTCTCGCGCCTGAGCGAGGATGTGATCCTCTGGGCCTCGACGGAGTTTGGCTTTCTCGAATTGAGCGACCGCCACACGACCGGCTCGAGCCTCATGCCTCAGAAAAAAAATCCCGACATCGCCGAACTCGCCCGCGGCAAAACAGGTCGACTCTACGGCAATCTCATGACCCTGCTGACCGTGATGAAAGGCCTCCCCCTCACCTACAATCGTGACATGCAGGAGGACAAAGAGGCGGTGTTTGATTCCGTGAAAACTCTCTCCGAGACCCTCTTGATCCTCGCCGAGATGTTTTCTGCAGCCTCCCTGCGCGAGGCCCGCGCGCTCGAAGCCGCTGGTGACCCACTTTTGCTTGCGACCGATCTCGCCGACCGCCTCGTCGAAGGCGGTGTTCCCTTCCGCAAGGCCCATGAAATCGTCGGGGGGCTCGTCGCCCGTGCGCGCGAATTAAATACCCCGCTCGACCAACTCGACTCCTCCGAGTTTCTCCAAGCCTCGACCATGCTCACTCCCGACGTCGTTAAAGCCACCTTCCAACTCCAATCCGCCCTGGCCGCCCGTAAAACCATCGGGGCCCCCTCGCCTGAAAACATCTCCCGCGAACTCTCACGCTGGCGGAGCCTCCTCGGCTAGCCGCCATGTTACTCGAGCGCCTGTTTGAATTTCGCAATCGCGGCGATGTGGAGAAACCATTTCTCTCTCACATTGAGGACCTCCGTTTCACGATCATCAAAGTCGCCTCCGCGCTGGTATCGGCGATGGTCCTCTGCTTCGCCTTTCGCGACAAATTGGCGGCGGCCGTCCAACATCCCCTCATCGCCGTGGATCCTCAGCGCGCCGCCAATATTCAATCCCTTGGCGTCGCCGATTCGTTCACGATTTCCCTCGAGCTCTCGTTCTACGGCGGCCTGGTGCTGGCATTTCCCTTCCTCGTCTATTTCCTCGCCGAGTTCATTCTGCCCGCTCTCACTCCGAAGGAAAAACGGATGCTCATCCCGGCCTCTCTCATCGGCGGCGGGCTCTTCCTCACCGGCGCGGCATTCAGCTATCTCATCGTCCTCCCGCAGACGCTCGAATTCTTTTTTAACGACGCTCGCTCCATGAATTGGCAGCCGACTTGGACCGTTCGGGAATACTATTCTTTCACCACGCAATTCGTGATTTCCTTCGGCCTGGCATTCGAACTTCCCCTCATCGTCCTAATGCTTGTGAAGCTCGGCATGGTGGACCACGCCCAACTCCGCAGCGCCCGCGCTTTCGCTGTCGTCATCATTTTTGTGGTGGCCGCCATCATCACCCCCACATCCGACATGGTGACCCTTCTCTTGATGGGAGGCCCGATGTGCGTCCTCTACGAAATCTGTATCGGCATCGCGTGGATGATGCGCGACCGCTCTAAAAAAACCGAGCCAGCCCCATGAAATTCTCCGCCTTCGGCCAACGCGCCTCCCGTGGCAGCGGGATTGAAAATCTCATGGATGACCTCGGGAAGGCGCTCTCAGGAACCGGCCCCGCCCCTCTCATGCTCGGCGGCGGAAACCCCGCGCACATCCCGGAGATGGAGGCGGTCTGGAATAAACGCCTCCACGAAATCCTCGCAGATCCCGCCACTCTCCGCCGCACGCTGGCGATCTACGATCCCCCACAAGGCAACGCCGCCGTCCTCTCCGCTCTGGCCGAACTCCTGCGCACCGAACTCGGCTGGTCCGTCGGACCCGAGAACATTGCCGTCACGCCCGGTGGGCAAACCGCGTTTCATTTTCTTTTCAATCTTTTCGGCGGAAAACGCCCCGACGGCTCACCAGCACGGATTCTTTTGCCCCTCATGCCGGAATACATCGGCTACGCGAACCAAGGCCTCGAGGAGGGAATGTTCGCCTCGCAGCGGCCTAGTATCAGCCGCACCGCACCGCATCACTTCAAATACCACATCGATTTTTCCAATCTCCAAGTTGGCCCCGACATCAGCGCGATCTGCATTTCCCGTCCAACCAACCCTAGCGGAAACCTCGTCACCGATGAGGAACTCACCCGGTTGGAACGCCTCGCCGCAGGTCGCGACATCCCGCTCATCATCGACAACGCCTACGGTTGGCCATTTCCCGGCATCGTCTTCTCCGCTGCCAAGCCGCTTTGGACTCCGCACACGATCCATGTCATGAGCCTCTCGAAGCTCGGCCTGCCCGGAACCCGCACGGCATTTGTCGTTGGCCCACCCGAGGTCGCCTCCGCCGTGTCGTCGATGATGGCAGTCACCGGCCTTGCGAATGGTAATTTCGGCCAATCAATCATTGGCCCGCTTTTTGCCAGCGGCGAGATCACAAGACTCGCCCGCGAAATCATCCAGCCCTACTACCGCCGCAAACGCGACGCCGCACTGGAAGCCGTCGCGGAATTTTTCCCAGTCGATGCCCCCTACGCCCTGCATAAAAGCGAGGGCGCGCTCTTCCTCTGGCTGTGGCTGGAAAATTCCAAAAAAACCTCGCGCGAACTTTACCGGAACCTCAAGGAACGCGGCGTGCTGGTCGTGCCGGGCGAGTATTTCTTCTTTGGCGACCTCTCCGAGGATTGGCGACACCGCCACGAGTGCCTGCGAATTTCCTTCGCGATGGACGACCGCGATGTCCGCGAGGGCCTGCGAATCATCGGTTCGGAAGTCGCCGGAGCATTTTAGCCCGCCCGCGCTCGCCGTTTGGCAAACCTCACCCGAATGCTACTCTCTCAAACCATGCGTTGGTTTTTAAAAATCTTCGGAGTCGCCGTCTTTGCCAGCACCGTTCTCGCGCAAGAAGCATCCGATACTCCCGAAAAAGCGGAAGACTCCCCCTACGAGCAGCTCCAACTCCTCGCCCGCACCATGCAACTCATCCGCCAGGACTATGTGGACGAATCCAAAACGGGCTACACCGATCTAGCCCAAAACGCTCTCCGGGGGCTGCTCGACCAACTCGATCCGCACAGCCAGTTCATGGATGCGAAAAATTTCAAAAACATGCAGGAGGACACGCGCAGCGAATTCGGCGGACTCGGCGTGGTGGTCACGGAGCGCGGCGGAGTGCTCACCGTTCTGAATCCCATGGAGGACACCCCAGGCTTCCGAGCCGGCCTCCTTCCTGGCGACCAGATTCTGAAAATCAACGGCGAATCCACCGAGCAACTCAATGTGAACTCGGCAGTCGAAAAACTCCGAGGACAAGCCGGGGAATCCGTCACCATCACCATCAAGCGCCCCTCCACTGGCGAAATTAAAGACCACGAACTCGTCCGCGAGATCATCAAGGTGCCGAGCGTGAAAGACGCCCAAATCCTCCCTCCCCGACCTCCTTCGAGCACCCGCGTTGGCTATGTCCGCATCACGCAATTCAACGAACCCACCGCCACCGAACTATCCGCCGCCCTAGACAAACTCGAAAAGCAAGGGATGGATGCCCTCGTGCTCGACCTTCGCCACAATCCCGGCGGACTCCTCGGCAGCGCGGTGGATGTGGCCGGTCAATTCCTCCCTCCAAACACCCTCGTGGTCTTCACCGAAGGCCGCACCCCTTCACGCGAATACCGAACCTCCAGCAAGCCTGCGCCGATCCGAAAATACCCACTCGTGGTTTTAACGAATTACGCCAGTGCCAGCGGTTCGGAGATCGTCGCCGGTGCGCTCAAGGACCTCGACCGCGCCCTCGTCGTGGGCGAAACCACCTTCGGCAAAGGCTCGGTGCAAAGCGTCATCGCTCTCCCCGACGGCTCCGCCGCACGACTCACCACCGCCAAGTATTTCACCCCCGGCCGCAAACTCATCCACGAACACGGCGTCGCCCCCCACATCCGCGCCACGCTCACCGACAAGGAGGAGGCCAACCTCCTACGCTCCCGCCGGGAACGCGAGGATCCTTCCAAACCCGGCTCGTTCATTTGGGATCCGCAACTCGAGCGTGCCGTGGATGCGCTTCAAGGTTCGCTTCTCCACGCGAAAAATAACTGACCGCCGTGCCCAGCATTCTCGCCATCGAAACCTCCTGCGACGAAACCGCCGCCGCCGTGCTGTCCGGCTTCAACGGCTTGCTCGCGCATGAAATTTTCAGCCAGGCGGAAATCCACTCCGAGTTCGGCGGCGTGGTTCCCGAGGTCGCTTCGCGCAACCACCTCGCCAGCGCCCCGCTCATCATCGACTGCGCCATGCAAAAAGCGGGCCTCGATTTTCCCCAACTCGATGCCATCGCCGCCACCACCGGCCCCGGCCTCGCCTCCGCCCTACTCGTCGGAGCCTCACTGGCCAAAGGCCTGGCCCTCGGCGCCGCAAAAACCTTCCTCGCCGTGAACCACATCGAGGGCCACTTGCTCTCGCCGTTCTTCGGACGCGACACCATCCCGCCCCACACCGCGCTGGTCGTCAGCGGTGGGCACACTTTGCTTTTCGATGTCGAAGGCTTCGGAAAATACCAACTCCTCGGCCGCACCCTCGACGACGCCGCCGGAGAGGCATTCGATAAAACCGCCAAACTCCTCGGCCTCGGCTACCCCGGCGGCATCCTCATCGACCGCCTCGCTGCAGACGGCGATTCCACCCGCTTCGATTTCCCGCGAGGCATGATCAACTCCGGCGATTTCGATTTCAGCTTCAGCGGCCTCAAAACCTCAGTCCGCATCTTTCTCGAAAAACACGGCCCGCCTTCGCCAGAAGATCTCCCCGACCTCTGCGCCTCCTTCCAAGCCGCCGTCGTCGATGTGCTGACCAGCAAACTCCTCAAAGCCGCCCGCCAATCCGACCACCGCACCATCGCCGTCAGCGGCGGCGTCAGCGCCAACTCAGCCCTCCGCCAAAACCTCCGCGCCAAAGCCGAGCATGCCGGCCTCGAACTCCTCTTCCCTCCCCCCGACCTCCTCACCGACAACGCCCTCATGATCGCCTACGCCGCCGCCCACCACCTCGCGGCCGGCCACACCTCCCCAATCACCGAGGAAATCTCCCCAAACTTCCAAGCCTCCACATTCGCAAAACCCCGCGCCTAGTTTTCCCTCACCCCCCCCAGAAGCGCCCTGGGTTTAGAGCCTCTCCAAATTCAACCCAGCAACCCGCTTTTGAATTCTCAGAACCTCCTGCGCCATCCGCCAGGAGTCCCGCAACAAGCTCACCTTGCTCCCCGGAACATCCCGCCAATCCACAGGAAACTCCACAACTCGGCACCCGAACTTTATGAGCAAAAGCAATAACTCCACATCAAACGCAAAACCCTCCGTCTGCAAAAACGGGGCCACCTTTCGATAGGCAGAGGAGCGCACGAGCTTGAGCCCACATTGCGAATCATAAACAGGCACTTGGCCTAATTCCGAAACCAAGGTGGCAAAAATTCGACCACTCAAATGCCGCTTCCACAAACGCTCCACCCGGCGCCCTAGCATCTTCACCCTGCTTCCAAATAAGGCATCGAGATCGGACTGCCCCCGCACCCACTCCACCGCCCGAAGAATCTCGGGCAGACCTACGGCCCCATCCGCATCAACAAATCCCACCCAATCCTCATCCCCGTGCTTGGTCCACCCCCTCATGACGGCCCCACCCTTTCCCGTGTTTCTCTCTGTAAAAACAACCTCCACAGTGCATCCAAGCGTTCTCTTTTCCCTCACCCTGTCCACCAACATTAGCAAATCCTCCCTCTCCTGGACCTCCGAACCATCATCCGACACCACAATGCGGAAATTTGCGGTCAAACCACTCGCCAGCTGCGGAAGAAACTCCGACAACCTCGCCACATCATTGTAGCATGGCACCACCAGTAGTATTCGTTCGTTCTCGATCACTTATGCAGGAAAGTTTCAATAAAGGCGGCGGACGATTTCCTCGGCGATGGCCAGCGAGGCAGTGGCTGCGGGGCTTGGGGCATTGATGACATGCAGGGCGCGGGGTTTTTGGACCAAGTGGAAATCCTGAAGGAGTGTGCCATCACGCGACATGGCTTGGGCGCGGACTCCTGATCCGCCCGGAGCGAGGTGCTCGGGGCGGATTTCGGGAACGAGTTTTTGGAGGGAGGCGGCGAAAAGGTTTTTGCTAAACGAGCGGCGGCCTTCATCCCAAACCATTGATGGGTAGCGGTGTAGAAAATTCCAGAGGCCGGGGAAGGCGAGGGTTTCGGCAGCTTCGAGCGGGTGGATTTCGGATTTGAGGTAGCCTTCGCGGGCGAGGGCAAGGACGGCGTTCGGGCCGGCTTCGATGCCGCCGTGGATGAGGCGGGTGAAGTGGACGCCGAGAAATGGGAACGCCGGGTCAGGCACGGGGTAGATGAGGTGTCGGACGAGGTGGCGCGCTTCGGGGGCGAGTTCGAAATACTCGCCTCGGAAGGGGACGATGCGGATGTCGTTTTTGGTTCCAGCAAGTGCGGCGATGCGGTCACTGAAAAGCCCGGCGCAGTTGATGAGATAGCGGGCTTCGAATTCCCCGGCGCTGGTTTCGAGGACCCAGCCGCCAAGGTTGTCGTGGATGGCGACGACGCGGGCGTTTTTTTTGAAGGTGCCGCCGAGGCTTTCGATCTCGCGGACAAGGGCGGTGCAGACAGCCTGATAATCAACGATCCCTTCCTGCGGAACGCGCAGGGCTGCGAGGCCAGCGGCATGGGGTTCAATCTCGCGGAGTTGGGCGGCGTCGAGCCATTGGAGGCCATCAAGGCCGTTTTGCTGGCCGCGGGTTTCGAGATCGCGGAGGCGCTCGACTTCGGCTTCGTCCGTGGCGACAACGACTTTTCCGCAGATTTCGTGGGCGACCCCGTTTTTGCGGCAGAAATCGGTCATCAGGCGGATTCCGCGCACGGCAAGCCGGGCTTTCAGCGAACCCGGCTTGTAATAGAGGCCGCAGTGGAGGACGCCGCTGTTGTGCGTGCTCTGATGGCGGCCGGGGCCATCCTCTTTTTCAAGGACGCCAACTGAAGCATCGGGTTTGCGGAGCAGCAACTCGCGGGCGACGGCGAGGCCCACAATGCCGCCGCCAATGACGAGATGGTCTTGTTTTTTCAGCATTCTTCCCCCAGATAACCAGTCGCAAAAATCCGGCGCACCCGAGCCAAGACTTGCTCTTCGGACCAATCGGAATGCTTTTGTGGCAAAGCCGCCCGTTTAATTTCACTCTGGATGCGTTCCGCCTCGGCGATATGGGGTTTCATGGAATCTGGCGCTGATACCGGGCAAGGGCTCGTCCGAAAGAGACGAGTTCGCGGATGAGCGAATTGTAGCGCCCATAGGCATTGCCACCTTCCTTGAGCAGGAGATCGTAGAGGACGAGCTCGGCTTCGCGGATCGGCGATTCGCCCTCGACGAGACCAGCGGCGCGGAACTTTCCAAAGGCGATCAAGACAATGCAGGAGGAGATCGTCGTCCGCCCTGCGCGCCAGTCGCGAAGACCTTCGAGCATCCGCTCGCCCCCAGGAAGAGTGCGGATTTGGTCAGGAGTCGGCGTCATGGCTTGCAGCAGAAATCCTCGACGATTTTTGTAAAGGATAGCTCGTCGATGGCAGGAAATTTTTTCAACTGAGGGCGGATTTGCGTGAAGAGTTCGAGGAGTTTTTTGGGATCCACGAGGCGTTGCTTTTTGAATTCGAGAACATCGTTCATGTCGCGCTCATGACCGCGTTCCAGCTTCGCAAGGACTTGGCTGTAAAAATCAAAATGCCGGAAATCCAACGGCCCAGAGCGTTGGATGAGTGGGCTACGATCGCGCCATCCCGGCAATTCAGGAATGAAAAGGTCAGGGCTCGCCAATTCGACATTTGTGTCGAGCGTGTCCTTCAACTCGGTGATTGCCTCGAAAAATCTGGAAGGTTCGGGATCGGCCTTGATGTCGATATCGATGGTTTTTTCACGCCAACCATAGAGGAGTGCCGTGGCTCCCCCGGTAAGGTAAATCGTTCCCGAGCTGCCTACCCGATTTCCAAGGGCCTCCATGAACGCCAAGAGCTTGGCTTTGTCGGCATCGAGCCTCATGCGTATTTCTCACACTCTGCAAAGCTCGCCGCCTCGACATCCTTCGGTGAAACAAGCGGCTCGATCCCCACCGGCAGCGGCCACTCGATACCGATGGCGGGATCGTTCCACAGTAACGCGCGCTCGGTTTCAGGGCGGTAGGTGTTCGTGCACTTGTAGTGAAAATCCGCCAACTCGCTGAGCACCAGAAACCCGTGCGCGCAGCCGGGCGGCACCCAGAGCCGCTCGTGGGCTTCACTGGTGAGCATGTAGCCATCCCAATTACTAAAGGTCGGGGAGCTTTCACGAAGATCGACGAGCACATCGAAGACGGTGCCGGAGGTCACCCAGACGAGCTTACCTTGGGCCGCAGAGCCGCTCTGATAGTGTAAGCCGCGGAGGACATACTTCGAGGATCGGCTGTGGTTGTCCTGCACGAAATCCGCGCCGATGCCGAGCTTGGCGAAGGTTTCCTTGTTCCAGGATTCGAGGAAAAAACCACGCGCATCGCCGAAAACACGCGGCCGAAGCAGGAACGCCCCGTCGATTTTTGTGGGATAGCTAGTCATGGGAAAATGCGAAATGGGTGCTGATCTTTGGAATTTAATGACTGATTCTCTTGGCGAAGCCGTTTGGTGCGGCTTTCTGCGAACCGCTCGTGGTGCTTTTGCATCTCCTCCATCCAAATAATTTTCTCTCGGAGCGTTGTCTTTAAACCTAAGAGCAAGGAATACAATTCCGCACCTTCAAATGAGGACCATTTCCAAGGGGGATGGTTTGCCAATTCTGGGTTCATGTTTCGTATGGAGCGATTTTTTAAGATACTCCAAATCACGCTTATTCTTCAGAAGATTCTAGGTCCTCTACATTTCCAAAAGCACTTTAAGTCCTATGATACGCGCATTGATCCCCGGAGCAACCGGCTCCTCGATAGCTCGACCTACAGCTCCGATAAGGCGGAGGTTTCGAGGGCGGTTTCTTTCAATCCGGAGGGCATCTCCACAGCATCCAAACAAGGCACTTCATCTATTTCAATAAAAAATGAAATCGAGTCGCCGAGAATTTTCCCAACCGCATTCCTTTGACGAACCTCTCTTGTTGCCTTTTATGTTTCGGCCATGAAATCCATCACGCCATCCGAGCTGAATGCCATTCGTCAATCCGGCACCGCCTGCGCGCTTCTCGATGTTCGAACCCCCGCCGAGCACGAAAAAATCCATGTGCCCGGGGTGCATTTGGTTTCGGTGGACGACCTCGACCCCGAGAGCCTAGCCCAGACGAATGGCTTTTCGAAGGACAAGACGATTTACATCCTCTGCCATTCTGGGGCCCGGGCCGAACGCGCGGCTCGCAAGATGGAAGGCAAGGGCTTCCAAGATTGCGTGGTGGTCTCTGGCGGAACATCGGCTTGGGCAGCAGCGGGCCTCCCGGTGAATCAAACCGAGCGCCATGCTCTCCCACTCAACCGTCAAGTCCAGCTTGTTGCAGGCGCGATGGCGCTCGGAGGTGCGGCGCTTGCCGTCACCGTAAATCCCGCGTGGGTTTTTCTTTCTGGCTTCGTAGGGTTCGGATTGATGCTCGCGGGTGCCACGGATTTCTGCCCCATGGCGATCCTGCTGGCGAAGATGCCCTGGAACCAAGGTTCCAAAAAAACAAGCTGCTGCTCGGCTTGAGAGGCGATTTCAGCAGCTGAGGCGGAAAAATGACTCCGCCGTGCGTGTGGTTGCGGCGGCGATTTCTTCGAGCGTGGCACCGCGGACTTCGGCGATTTTTTCGGCAACGAGTCGGGTGTGGGCGGGTTCGCAACGCTTGCCGCGATGCGGCACCGGGGCGAGGTAGGGGCAATCGGTTTCAACCATGAAGGCATCCACTGGGATAGCCGCCACGACCTCGCGAACGAGTTCGGCGTTTTTGAAGGTGACGATGCCGGTGAAAGAAACCAGATGTCCGAGGGCGAGTATTTCTCGGGCTTGGTCGGGCGTGTTGCCGAAGCAGTGAAAGACGCCGCGCAGCTTGCCAGTAAAGTCTTTCAAAATCGCCAGCGTATCGTCCCATGCATCGCGTTGGTGGATGACGACATTCAGCCCGAGTTCGGCGGCGAGATCGAGTTGGGCCGCGAAAGCCTCGGCCTGGGCGGACTTGTAGGCGCCATCAATGATCGCCGCCTCGGCATCCTGAGCCATCTCGGCCTGGAGCGCGCTGATGGCGGGAGCGGAGGAAAGTTTTTCGGAGGGCAGGCGGTGGTAGTCGAGGCCGGTCTCGCCGATCGCGGCGACCTTGGGATGCGCAGCGAGGGCGCGAATCTCGGCCAGCCAGTCACCTTTTTCGTCGTCCACATTGGTGGGGTGAAGACCCACGACGGCGTGGATGTTTTCAAATTTCTCGGCGAGAGCCACGGCGCGGCGACTACTTTCCACGCCGGTTCCGATTGTGATGATACGGGTGACGCCTGCCGCCCGCGCCGCTTCGAGGATGGCAGGGAAATCGTTGGCGAAATCGGGATAGTCGAGGTGCGCGTGGGTATCGATGATCATGACGGGAGCTTGGCGGAATCAAGGTCGCATGGCGAGCGGCGGGTTCGTCAGGCGCGCGGGTGAAATTTTTTAATCACGGCTTTGAGGCCGCTGTTCTCGACATGCGTGTAGATTTGCGTGGTCGAAATATCGGCATGCCCGAGGAGTTCCTGAATAATGCGAAGGTCGGCGCCACCGCCGAGCAGGTGCGTGGCAAAACTGTGCCGCATCAGGTGCGGGTAGACATTCACATCGAGGCCGGCGCGGGCGGCGTATTGCTTGATGAGTTGCCGAATGCGCGGGGTGGTGAGTTTTTTTCCTCGGACGGAAAGGAAAATCTCGGCGCCGGTTTTCTTGGTGACGAGTTCCGGACGCTCACGATCGAGGTAGGCGCGGATGGCGACGGAAGCGGGCTTGCCTACTGGGACAAGGCGGGTCTTGTTGCCTTTTCCGGTGACGCGAATGAAGCCCGAGTCGAGATCGATATTTTCGAGCCGCGCATCGCACAACTCCGAAACGCGCAGGCCGCTCGAGTAGAGAAGTTCCATCATCGCCCGGTCGCGCAGGCCCAGCGGGTCGTTCGGCCCGATACTCTCGAGGAGTTTTTGCACCTGCTCGGGGCGGAGGGTTTCGGGAAGATGCTTTTCCGGACGCGGCAGCACCAGGGTGGCCGCAGGATTCGAAGGCCAAGCGCGGCGGGCTGTCAGAAAACGAAAGAAAATTCGGATCGCAACCGCATCGAGTCGCACGGACGAGGCCTGCAATCCTGAGCGTTTTCGGAAAATCAGAAAGTCGGTGATCTGTGTCTGCTCGACGGACTGCCACTCACGCACTGGCGTGTTTTTTTCCACCCAACCCAAAAAAATATCCAGCGAGTATTGGACAAGAAGTTGGTATCGCTCGGAGAGGCCGCGCTCGGTGGCCAGATGCATGAGGAATTCTTCAATGTCGGACTTCATTGCCTCATCGAGCTTCCTTCATCCCCGACAGGCGTGGCGAATAATTTCGCCCGGTTTTTGCGTTGAGGATCGGAAGGGCATGCTCCATGTTTTCCGCTAGTCATGAAAACCCTCTCGATCGCATCGGCCATTCTCATCGCATCCGCCTTGGCGGCTTTTTCGCAATCCACGCTCACTCCCCTCCCCCCCGACGGGTTCGTAACGCTTCAGCAAATCGTGCAGGATTTCACCAACCAGCCCGATGATGCCCTCCAAAAATACAACGGCATGCGGATCTGCGTTTACGGACGAATCGGCAAAGTCGAGCAGTCGGATGATGATGACGCTGATCCATTGGCCGTCTCCATGCAGCTTCAAAATCAGACCACGCCCGATGTGAAGGCTTATTTCGATCAGGATGACATTCCCGGAGTGGTCGATGTCGTGGACGATCAAAACAAAGCCACCGTTTACCACCGCGACTGGGCGGGCAACCTCTCGCAGCAAAAATCGTTTCTCGTCGGAGGCGAGAATGCCGCCATTCGCGGCACCTTCTATAGCTTCGTGGCAGGCGACATCATTCTGAAAAACAGCTTCAAACTCTCCCCTGAAGCCCTTGCGCAGAAGCTCTCCGAGCACGGCATCTCGACCGAGTAATTTGAGCGATTTCATTTATCCAAAAAATTACGATGTCATCGTCATCGGGGCCGGGCACGCGGGCATCGAGGCGGCGATGGCGGCCTCGCGTCTGGGTTGCGAGACGCTTCTCCTAACCCAAAACGCCGACACCGTCGGTCAGATGTCCTGCAACCCCGCGATCGGCGGTCTGGCAAAAGGCCACATGGTTCGTGAAATCGATGCCCTCGGCGGAGCCATGGGCCTCAACACTGACGCCACAGGCATCCAATTCCGAATGCTCAATGCCACCAAAGGCCCGAGCGTCCGAGCCCCCCGCGCCCAGTGCGATAAAAAAGCCTACCAATTTCGCATGAAGGCGATCCTCGAGCGCGAACCCCGCCTCGATATCAAGCAGGCGAATGTCACACGCCTCGTTGTTGGCGATAACGGCGTCGAGGGCGTGGAAACCAATCTGGGCCTGCGTTTCAATGCCCCCTCGGTGGTCGTGACGACCGGCACCTTCATGCGCGGCCTACTGCATGTCGGCTTGCGAAACCAAGCTGGCGGCCGGCTCGGCGATACCGTCTCGACCTTCAGCGATTGCCTGCGCGAACTCGGCTTCGAGGTGGCGCGCTTCAAGACAGGAACGCCCTGCCGCCTTCTTGCCAAGAGCATCGATTTTTCCAAGTGCGAGCGTCAACCCGGCGACACCCCTCCCCCGCTTTTTAGCTACATCGCGGATACGATCCGGCGCGGCGAGGACGATGTCCACACGCTCAACGAATGGCGCGACGGAGAATTCCATGCCCGGCAGATCGATTGCTGGATCACCTACACGAACGAAACGACCCACGAAATCATCCGATCGAACCTCGACAAATCCCCCCTCTACTCCGGAAAAATCGAAGGTGTCGGCCCTCGCTACTGCCCGAGCATTGAGGACAAAGTCGTGAAATTTGCCGAAAAGCCCCAGCACCAACTTTTCCTCGAACCCGAGGGGCGTCACACCGACGAGATTTATGTGAATGGCATTTCGACAAGCCTTCCATTTGAGGTCCAATACGCCTTCATCCGCAGCGTGCGCGGCCTCGAGAATGCCGAAATCCTCCGTCCCGGCTACGCTGTGGAATACGATTACTGCCCCCCCACACAGCTCCACACGACCCTCGAGACGAAGCGCCTGCCGGGCCTCTATTTTGCCGGCCAAATCAATGGCACCTCGGGCTACGAGGAAGCCGCCGCGCAGGGCCTTGTCGCTGGCGCGAACGCCGCTTTGAAGCGCCTCGGCAAGCCACCGCTCACCATCGCCCGACACGAGGCCTATATCGGCGTCATGCTTGATGACCTCGTGACTCGAGGCACTCCGGAGCCCTACCGGATGTTCACCAGCCGGGCCGAATACCGACTCCTCCTCCGGCAGGACAACGCCGACCTCCGCCTCACCGGCAAGGCTATCGAACTCGGCCTCGTCGAGGGCGAACGCGCCACTCGCTTCGAAGCGAAAAAAAACCAGCTAGCCCAGTTGCGGGCCCGCCTGGGCGAATTTCGCATCGACTCCCTGCCACTCGAACGCTGGCTCAAGCGCTCTGAAAATACCTACGACACCCTCCCCGCCGACATCCGCTCAAAATTTCCCGATCCCGTCTGGGAACAACTCGAGACCGATCTCAAATACGCGGGCTACATCCAGCGCCAAGAAGACCAGATCGCCCGCACGGCCCGCCACGAAAGCAAGCCGATCCCCGACTGGGTGGACTTTTCCAAAATCAACGGCCTCCGCTTCGAAGCGATCCAGACGCTTTCCAATGTCCGCCCCGAAACGCTGGGCCAGGCCGCACGACTCAGCGGAGTCACTCCCGCCGACATCGCCCTCCTCGGCATCTGGATCACCCGAGGCCTCGAAAAATCATCCAAACCATGAACCGCATCGACGAAAAATTCCAAGCCCTCCGCACCGCCAAAAAAACCGGCTTCATCGCCTACATCACCGCCGGAGACCCCAACCTCCAATCCACCCCCGCCCTTGTCGCCGCGCTCGAAAAATCCGGTGTGGATATCGTGGAACTCGGCATCCCGTTTTCCGATCCCCTCGCCGACGGCGCCACCATCCAAGCCGCCTCCGGACGCGCCATAGCGGCTGGTGCCACCGTTTCCGGAGTGCTCGATGCCATTCGCGAAATCCGAAAAACCTCGCAGATTCCCATCGTCCTCTTCACCTACCTGAATCCAATCTACATCTATGGATTCGACCGCTTCCATGCCGACGCCTCGGCAGCCGGAGCCGATGGCCTGCTCATTCTCGACCTCCCGCCCGATGAAGCCGCGCGCAACGCGGAGTTGATGAAATCCCACGGTCTCCTCTCGATTCGCCTCATCGCGCCCACGACCCCGCCCGAGCGCATGGAACTCATCGCGAAGTCCGCCGAGGGCTTCATTTACTATGTCTCGCGCGAAGGCGTCACCGGCGAACAAGCCAACCTCTCGGTCGGCATCGCATCGCAAGTCGCCGAGATCAAAAAATACACCACGCTCCCCGTGGCAGTCGGCTTCGGCATTTCCACTCCCGACCAAGCCGCCGAAGTCGCCCGCGAATCCGATGCCGTGGTCGTCGGGAGCGCCATTGTCCGCCGCATCGGCGAGCACGGATCCGCCCAAAACCTCCCCGAAAAAATCATCGAATTCGTCAAACCAATCGCCGAAGCGATTCGCAACGCCACATAGCAATCGGAATTCATTCGCCGCCTTGCGAGGAGGGCGCTGCTTGTCAGCGCCGGGGCGATTCCTGAAAACAAGCCGAGGCGGCTCTGACAAGCAGAGCCCTCCTGGGCGTCCTATGGTTGCGTTATACCAACTGGTGGCTTTCGGGCTGCATCACCACTTCGCTCAAGACCAGGTGCGGCGGGGCATCGATCGCTTGCTGGATGAGGTCGGCGGCGGTTGAGACCGGAATCATTTTGTCGCGCTGGACCGCCATTTGGATTTTGTCCCAGAACGGCGTGTCCACCCCGCCAAGATGGAAAAGACAGAAGCGCAGACCGGAGCGTTGATATTCCTGGGCGAAACATTTCACCATTCCCGTGACCGCGTATTTGCTGGCGACATAGGCCGAGGCGTTGCGCATCGGGGCCTTGCCGAGGATGCCGGGGATCGTGATGAAGAGGCCCTTTTTCGCGGCGGACATCACCTTGCAGGCTTCGCGCATCAGAAGAAAGGTGGCGCGTGTGTTGACATTCATCACTTGGGTAAATTCGGCATCGGTCGTGTCGGCAGCGGGCTTGATCAAGCCGATCCCCGCGCAGTGGACGACCACATCGATCGATCCGAGTTTTTCGACAGTGTCAGCGACAATTTTTTCGGCAGAGCCGGGGGCGGTGATGTCGGCGGCGAGATGCGAGCCACAGGCAAGGGCAGCGAGTTTTTCCTCCGAGCGTCCGGTGAGAAATACCGAGTCTCCTCGGGAGGAGAGGCGTTGGGCGAGTTCCGCCCCGATTCCACTCGAGGCGCCAGTGATGAGAATATTGGCCATGATCAACCCTACGAATCAGCGGCGCGGGGGGTTGTCAAAATCGCACCTTGCTCCCGACACGATCGGGTTTAGTTTTTGCGGCGATGGCGGACGGTCGCTCTGTTTGTGCCGCGAGGCGCGGGCGGAGAGGAAAGTCCGGACACCACAAGGCAGCATGCCGCGTAGAACGCGCGGGAGGCCGGCGTGAAAGCCCCGGTCGACGGATAGTGTCACAGAAAACAGACCGCCCTCTGGCGCAAGCCGGCGGGTAAGGGTGAAAAGGCGGGGTAAGAGCCCACCGCCCCGAGCGCAAGCGAGGGGGCACGAAAAACCCCATGCGGTGCAAGACAGAACAGGAGGGACCGGGTCGCCTGCCCGATCTCCGCGCAAGCGGTGAACCCTCCGGGTATTGGTCGCCGTTCCGCAAGGAACCGCCGCCGGCGCGTGAGCCCCGGCGTCGAGACAAATGACCGTCCAGACCAGCGGCGTGAGTCGCGGGTTGGACAGAATCCGGCTTACAGCCATCACTCAGCGGGGGCGCTTCGGCAACGGGGCGCCCCCGGCCTTTTTGAAAAAAACAATCGGGCCGTTAAAGCTTGCGAGATCGAATGGGTGTGATTTTTTTAGCGAATCTTTAGGTTTTGAATTTCTCGTGAATCTTCCCCCCCCTTCCCGCCATGGACACGCTAGGGAACTTTGGCTTCAAATCAGCCACTCCCCTCGCTCCGCATGTCGAGGCGTTTCAGAAAAAACTGTTGAAAAAAACACCCCTTGATGACTGAAGAAAATTACCAATCAAAAAACCTGTTGGAATCCCTGCCTCCCGACCAACTGGCACATCTATCATCCCTTCTTGAACCCCGATCCATACCTGCCGGAACCCGCCTGATGGAGGAGGGCGAGCAGGGGGATGGCTGTTATTTCATAGATTCCGGGAAGGTCCGTGTGCAGTTGGAGAAAAATCGTGATAATGGCCCTCTCCTCCTGGGGTATATCTCTCCAGGGGGAGTCGTCGGAGAGATGAATCTCATGGGGATGCCCACTCGTTCCGCGAGCGTCTACGCAGAGACGGATGTCACACTGCGCTGGCTCTCCTTGGAAAAGTTTACATCGCTCAAGAACTCACATCCCGAGCTGCAAAGCTCATTGATAAGTCTATTTTCAGAAGACATTACCAGAAAAGTCCGGAGCACTGAAAAAAGCCTCAGCGAGAACAATCATTCCAGCGGTGCATCCAGCAAATCCGATGCGATTTCATCAGATACGATTTCCGAATCCGAACGGCAATTTATCGCGAATGGTCGCTACGCTCTCGATCGACTTCTAGGCAAAGGTGGCGCTGGAGCCGTTTATCTCGCCTACGATACGAGGCTGGACCGATGGGTTGCGATCAAACGCATGCCGTCCTCCGATTCGACGATATCGGGGGAAGCGAAGCTCATGGCTAGCTTTCAGCACCCTAATATCGTGACGATGCACGACATTCTTCAGGAGGGAGATGAAACGATTTTTGTGATGGAATTGGTGTTGGGGCAGACGCTCGAGGATTTGGCCGAGCCGCTGACCGAGGACACCTTTCGGAATTTGGCGGCGCAATGCCTTGAGGGGCTCTCCGCCGCACACGAGAAAAATATCGTCCATCGCGACATCAAGCCCAGCAACATCATGCTAGCCGCCGAGCAGGACGGCCAATATTGCGTGAAAATCCTCGATTTCGGCCAATCCCGCACGATGGAAGCTCCCTCGCTTCAGACCATGGATCATTCAGGCGCAGTCGTCGGGTCGATTTACATGATATCACCCGAGCAATTGAGCCGCGAGGCCCTTGACGCCCGCACGGATCTCTACTCTTTGGGGTGCGTTTTTTATCAAGCCCTCACTCTGCAAAGACCATTCAGCGGCTCAAGTTTTCCAGAGGTGATTGCCGCCCATTTGCGGCACCAATTCAAGCCCCTGGGTGACCTGCGCCCCGACCTTCCAAAATCGCTGACGGATTGGGTGGAAAAATTGTTCTCGTTAGATCGCCAGGATCGGCCGGCTAATTCGCAGACGGCGCTGGAAGACCTCAAGTCCACAACCGCTCCGGAGAAGGTTCACATTGTTTCGAGTGTCACAAAAAACATCTCGGTGGTGCCCGCGCCGGTTCTGAAGCGTGTATCAGTTTTGCAGATTCCGCTAGACCCGATTGCCGTCGTGACGAAGGCGCCCACTCCTTCTGCACTGGTTCGCGTTAATGCGATCGCCAAACCCACTTTGGTGGTTGCATCAGCGCCGCCGGAACAGCTTCTCAAACCTAAACCAGAGCCGGTGGTAGCGCCGATTTATGTGGAGCCGATCGCTGACGTAGTTCCAGTCATTGCAGCGGTTCCCACACCAGTTGCTAAACCAGTCCCAACCCAGCCGGTAACGGTTGCCGTTTCCAAGCCTCTTTCCACCCAGCAAAATGTGTTTTTGGCGCGGACTCCTCAACCTCAGCCCGTGGACCCTTCCTTTTGGAACTCCACACCGCAGCCCACATCGAAAATCTCTCTTGCCAAAGTGGGGATTGCGATTGGGGCTGCTGTTGTTCTTCTGGCGGCAGGTGGCTTTGTGGGATTCACGATATTTGGCTCCAAGTTGCCACCAGGGTTCGAGTCGCTCGTTAAGCCGGATTTATCCAATATGGTGTTGAATCCCAAAGCATGGTCCTTGGATGGCGATACTTTGGAATATTCAGGTAAAGGCGATGCCTGCTGGACCAAAGAGCAATACAGGAATTTCCAAATGGAATTTGAAGTCCAACTCCCCAAGGGTGGAAATTCTGGCGTTTTCTTTCGTGGCAAAAACCCAAAAACAAACATAGCAGACTTGGCTACCTTGGAACTGGAACTCATCGACGGCGGTGCCGCCGGCGAGCTGATTAAACAGAAAAACCTGAAACAACCGCTCGCTATCGCCGACGGGAAGTGGCACCGATTTTCCATTCTGGCCAAAGACAACTCGATCACCGTCTCCCACAATGGCAAGGAACTCTACACAGCCAAGCTTGCCAACCCGAAGCTGAACAAGGAGGGACACATAGGTTTTCAAGGATGGTTGGGAGCTGTGAAATATCGGAACATCGCCATCAAAAAACTTTAAGTTCAGTCCTTAAACCCAACTCTTACGACTCCCATGAGCCCAGAAAATACCACTAAAAAAACGAGCCTCTTGATCACGGGCATTATAATCGCACTCTTTCTCATCGGTGGAGGCATCGGCGTGTTTCTTGCCACCACCGGCCAAAGCGAGCCACCTGAAACCATTGACTTGGATCAAGAGATCTTGCCGGATGTGAACTCCGTGCCAAAGGACAAACCCCTCCCGCCTGCTCCGAAAGAGGTGGTCTTGAAGCAAATGAAGTATTACGAGATAGGACCTAAAGACCTTCTAATATTTGATAACGAAAAAGATGGAAATATCACGCGCATTGAGTTCCGCACATACTGGGAGAATAATTTCCGTCAACTAGATCGTAACAAAGATGGAAAACTCGTTCCTAAAGAATGGGGGCACCGTGCATTCAAAGGAGTGGATCTCGACAAGAATGGCAACTTGGAAAGTCAGGAGTGGATGCGTTTCCGCGGTTGGTGCTTCGACACATTCTACGACTCGGATAAGGACGGAATCGCTGTTCCCGGGGAGTGGAAAAAATAGTCGCCAAAATCAGGCTTTGGCGACCCTAACGGGATTGATTTCGGCTTCGCCTCAACCCTGCGGGCTGCTCCTGCGTCGCAGTCTGTCTCGCTTCGCTCGGCTCAAACGGCGTTCGAATTTTTCGCAGACGCGAAAATCACCAAAAACTTAGTTTTTGGCGACCCTAACGGGATT